>CAMKSY010000035.1 GCA_946415545.1 uncultured Pelosinus sp.
TATTTATAGTAATGAAATACTTTCTTTTTCTAGTATAGACTGCAGCCATATGCTAAACTACAGAAAACAACTGAAAAATTATTATGCAATTCAGAATTATATAAGCATAGCTTTTTGTAATGATGAGGATTATAATGTTGTATGTCGAATTTTGTATTTACAATGTTCTGCTAAATCGATTATGGAAGGAGGGGATTTATTTTGCAAAGAACAATACATGATGCGTTTAAGAGTATACAAAATTTATTTCATAAGTATAAATCTCTTATCAATACAATCTTGCTTGTTTCTTTAACTGGTATCGTATATATTTATCCTTTTGGCAGCTATTTTCGTTTTACCCTAGCGATTGTACTGTTAATTGTCTTTTTATTATATTTTGAGCAGTTTCCCATTTTAACTGGAACAATCTTGACAGGAGCAGTGATTGTATTTTTCCGTACAACAACGGATTTTTTAATAAGTGGTCATGATTATAAGACTGCTGTCATGTATAACTTACCTTCTTTGGCATATTACATCTCTTTTGCCGTGCTATTTTACTTATTTTCCATTCGAAAGTATAAAGATCATATATTGGTTTTAATTCTCTTATTAAGCGTGGTCGATATCCTAAGTAATATGATCGAGCTTTTTTGTCGTTCTGAATTAATTGGTGCAAAATTTGCAATTGTTTTTCCAAGTATTGTAGTTGTGGCTATTGTACGTGCAAGTTTAGCCTTTGTTGGTTATTACGCATTAAAGCAATATCAGTCTTTTATTCTAGCTAATGATCAGGCAAAGCGCTATATCGAGCAGACTCTTATGGTTGCTAAATTGAAAAGCGAGCTATTTTACCTGGAGAAATCGTCTCAGGATATCGAAAATGTTATGGAAAAGGCCTATTGGCTTTATAAGCAATTAAATTCTAAAGTGGAATTTGATAGAGATCACGATCATTTGCCGGCAGAGAATGCTCTTGCAGTTGCAAGGGAAATTCACGAAATCAAGAAAGATTACTATCGAGTCATTACTGGAATTGAAAATATTCTTAGACCTTCAAGCAGGGCTCAAAAGATAAAACTGTCAGAAATATTGTTTATCATTGAACAAAATACGATACGGTACTTAAATGTAATTGATAAAAAGATTGATATAACCTATGAATTAGCAGATGATTTCCTCACAGATAAGCATTATACCTTAGTATCTATATTAGATAACCTCATTATGAACTCGATTGAAGCCTGTGGTGATGGTGGAGTTATTAAGGTGGTTGAAACAACCTCCAATGACACTCTATATTTTTCTGTAGAAGACAATGGGGTTGGTATTGATGAACAAGAATTTGAACTTATTTTTAATCCTGGCTATTCCACGAAATTTTCCCCGCGTACTGGTAAGATTTCAACAGGACTAGGTTTAGCTCATGTGAAAAATTACATTGAGTTATTAGGTGGAACCATACGTGTGGAATCGCAGCCTGATGTATGTACTCGTTTTTTAATCGCGTTGCCTCGCTCCGGCGTACTAATTTCTAACAAAGGTGCTGATTTTTCGGTATCTTACTCTTAACGTTATATATTCGAGTAAAGGATTTATATTAAAGTATTTTTATAAGAAAGTGGTGCTAAAATGTCGTTACGTTTTGTAATTGTTGATGATGATCTTGTAATTTGTAGAATTCTACAGAAAATAATTGAGCAAAATCAATTAGGTACAGTTGTTGAGCAATGCAATGACGGCTTAAAGGGCGAGAGGATCATCCGGGAATATCAGCCGGACATTGCATTAGTTGACTTATTACTGCCTGGTCAAGATGGAGTGGAGCTTATTGAAAAAGTGTCTGCAGCAGCGACGAATACTTCGTTTATCATGGTTTCTCAGGCCACAAGCGAACAATTAATTACGAAAGCTTATGAAGCTGGCATTGAGTTTTTTATTCATAAACCCATTAATGTTTTAGAAACGGTATCTGTAATCAATAAAGTGCAAGAACATCGTAAGTTGAAACAAATTATGTCTTTGATGCATCAAACCATTTCCCAATATCCTCATATTCGTCCTGCAGCCGAGGAAGGGACAAAAAATATGCAAAAGACTCGCATTTACAAAGTCTTTTCCGATCTGGGAATCATTGGCGAAGCAGGTGTAAAAGACATTTATCGAATGGTACAGCTAATTCTGAAGAAAGGCATAGAAAGTAAGTCTTATCAGTTATGTGATATTTATCAGCAAATGTCAGAAGGAATGGACCAAGATGCCAAGGCAATTGAGCAGCGAGTACGTCGTGCGACAACCAAAAGCTTGCATAATCTTGCCAATTTAGGAATTGATGATTATTACAACGAAATCTTCCAGTCTCATAGTTCGTCCTTGTTTGATTTTAAGGAAGTACGTCAGGAGATGAATTTTATTCTGGGAAAAAGCCAATATCGAGGAAAAATCAATGTCAAAAAATTCATTGAAGGCCTATTGTTTATTGCAGAAGTTTGATGGGTAAGGTGGCTAGTGGGGTATTACAACCTATGAGGTTGTGGTACCCCATATTATTTATATAGAGGTATATTAAATTCAGTAGTTTATTGAATATTCTTAATTTTTTGAGTATGTTATGAATTTTAGAAGGATTTTGGATAGAACTGTACGAAATAGCATCTTGATTGTCCTGTGACAATTAAATTTTATAAGGGGTGGTATTATGACGAAACGTAATCTCGGTATTTTCGTAACCCTGTGTCTCTTAATGGTCTGCTTACAGGTAGTTGCTTTTGCGGCAGAAGCTCCAGAAAAGCCTAATGTTGTCATTCTTGCAACAGGAGGAACTATTGCGGGCGCCGGTGTTAGCAGTACTACAACCGTCGGGTATACAGCTGCTGTTACTGCCGTAGATAAACTGATTTCGAATGTCCCGGAATTGACTAAGATCGCAAATGTACGCGGAGAACAAGTTTTTCAAATTGCCAGTGAAAGTATAACCATGGAAAATTGGCTTACGTTGGCCAAACGTGTCAATCAGCTTCTTTCTCAAGATAATGTGGACGGTATCGTTATTACTCATGGTACAGATACATTAGAAGAAACGGCATATTTTCTTGATCTAGTAGTAAAAAGTGAAAAACCCGTAGTACTTGTAGGCTCAATGCGTCCTGGTACTGCAATGAGTGCTGACGGTCCTCTTAATTTATATCGTGCTGTTATTCTTGCTGGTACGAAAGAAGCTGCTGGCAGCGGTGTCATGGTGATGCTCAATGACACGATTCATTCCGGGCGTGAGGTAACAAAAACCATCACTGACCGTGTTGATACATTTCAATCGCCAATTAGTGGTGCATTAGGGATCTTTACGGGTGATAAACCTGTATTCTATCGTCAATCCTTACGAAAAAATACGGTAGCGACGGAATTTGATGTCACGAACCTGACGTCATTGCCGCGTGTTGATATTGTGTATCATTATGCCGGCAATGCTGGTACTATGATTGATGCTGCCGTAAATGCTGGTGCGAAAGGAATTGTTCATGCAGGAACTGGTAACGGCAGTATTGGAAAAGCGGAATATCCCGCAGTTGAGAATGCTCTTAAGAATGGTGTAGTGATTGTAAGAAGTGCCCGTGTTGGCAGTGGAATTATCGCTCGTAACGGGGAAGCTAATGATGACAAGTATGGGTTTATAGCCAGTGATAACTTAAACCCTCAGAAAGCACGCATTTTATTAATGCTGGCGCTCACGAAAACTACTAATGTAAATGAAATTCAACAAATGTTCTGGAAGTATTAAAGCCTTATTGGATTTAATTTGCAATGAACCGCAGGGATGAATGGTGCTATGTGCTTGTGAACACATGAGTGCCGCTGAAATCCATGCGGTTTATTTTGAAAAATGGCACTAGTAGTTTTTTGAATATTTATAATACTTTCTGTATGATGTATAAGATGGGTTGCATTTTTGCGAAAAATATGCCATAATTAATCATGGTTAGTAAATTGGATTAATGGATTAAGCCAATTGTGAGGTGCGATCATGATTTTACAGCGAGTAGGTATTCCGATCTATTTACAAATTAAAACGTATATTCTGGACAAAATAAAGTCTGGAGAGTATGTACCGGGTGCTAAAATACCTACAGAAAGAGAATTATCTATTGAATTAGGTGTGAGTCGCAATACTGTCAGCGCTGCTTACAAAGAACTTTTACTAGAGGGTGTACTCGAAGCACAGCAAGGCCGTGGGACGTTTGTGAAAAAAGCTGCGGATGATGCGGAAGAGAAAGTCGTCGGTGGAAGACGGGAAAGATTGGTCAAAATTATTGATGATGCTATGGCAAAAGTAGTAGAGTTAGGCTTCACAGTAGATCAATTTGCGGCAATTGCCAGTATCCGGGCCATTGAAAAGAATCAAGCTGTTAAAGAATTGCGAGTGGCTGTTGTAGATTGTGCTTCTGAATTTATTCAACGCTTTATTAACCAAATTGGTCAAATTGCTAATGTACGATTTGAAAGGGTAATTTTAGCAGAATTAATTGAAGGACGAACTCCCATTGAATTATTGCAGGCTTGTGATTTAGTTGTTACGACCTTGGGGCATCAAGCAGCAGTCGTTGGCTTGCTGGGAAAGGCAAGCAAAGTAATTGGTGTAGCTACGGTGCCAAATCTTGATGCGGTGATCAAATTGGCCCGCTTGCCGGCAAACACGCAAGTGGCAATTGTGGCGAAAAGCGATGCATTTGTATCTAATCTGCAAAATTTGCTGGAAAAGACATCAATTAATCATTTGGATTTTACAGTAGTCCAATCAAGTGATTTCTCAGAGGTTAATAGGATGATTGCGAATTATAAGGTAGTAATTGTCAGTGAAGAACGTGAAATGCTTGTACGCCAAATGGTGAGTGAAAGTCAGGAAGTGATTACGTTCTATTATGAGATTGATCGCGGTTCCTTGAACCAGGTTCTGATGAAGTTAGTCAGTCAAGCACTTTAGATAGTAGAGATACTAGATATAGATTTTAATAGCAAAGGAGTAGTTAGGATGGAAAACAATAAAGTGAAAGTGATTTTGGGGGTTATTGGAGCTGACTGTCATGCAGTAGGTAATAAAATTTTAAACTATGCCTTTACTTCTGCAGGATTTGAAGTAGTAAATTTAGGGGTTCTGGTTCCTCAAGAAGAATTTGTAAATGCAGCGATTGAAACGGATGCAAAAGCCATTCTCGTCGCTTCTTTATATGGACATGGGGAAATTGATTGTCGGGGATTGCGAGAACGCTGCCGTGAGGCTGGATTAGGTGATATTCTATTATATGTTGGCGGAAATTTGGTAGTTGGTAAAACTGATTTTACGGAAGTACACAATAAATTTATTGAGATGGGTTATGACAGAGTCTATGAGCCAGGTATACTTCCTGATCAAGTGGTCATTGATTTAAAAAATGATTTAGGTTTATAAGGGAGTCTTGATAATGAATCATATTTTACTGATTGATTTTGGGAGTACTTATACCAAAATTACTGCAGTGGATGTTGACAATGAAATAGTATTAGGCACTGCTCGTGGTATAACTACTGTAGAAACTGATATTATGGATGGACTAAATCAGGCAATTGATGCTTTGTTCCTCAAGACAGGTAAATTGAAATTTTCAAAAGTACTAGGCTGCTCTAGTGCAGCCGGTGGATTGAAAATGGTAGCTGTTGGATTGGTGCCTGAACTTACAGCAGAAGCTGCTAAACGTGCGGCTTTAGGGGCTGGCGCCAAAATTATGGGCGTATATGGTAACGAGTTAAATGAATATGAAATACAAGAAATAGCTCAGTTGCAACCGGAGATTATTCTCTTAGCTGGTGGTACCAATGGTGGGAATAAAGAAGTGATTCTGCATAATGCCAGAATGCTTACTACCCTTGGCAAAGATATTCCGGTCATTATGGCAGGTAATAAATCGGTAGCACCACAAGTAGTTAAGACCTTATTGGAATCAATGACAGAGGTAGTACATACTGAGAATGTAATGCCGAAGTTAAATGAGTTAAATATTGAGCCTGCACGTGAAACCATACGCAGTGTATTCTTAAAGAGGATTGTAGAAGCCAAAGGTCTCAATAAAGCAAATCAGTTTGTTGACGACGTTGTTATGCCTACGCCGGCCGCGGTATTAAAGGCTGCGGAACTATTAAGCACAGGCACTGAATATGAGTCTGGTTTAGGTGATCTAATGGTAGTGGATATTGGTGGCGCAACTACGGATGTATATTCTATTGCCAAAGGTGATCCGACTAAAACCAATGTAGCCTTGCGAGGGTTGCCAGAACCTTTTGCGAAGCGTACAGTTGAAGGCGATCTGGGAATGCGATATAGTGCAACAGCTTTATTTAAAGCAGCCGGTGCCAAGAAGATTGCAGACTATGCCCACGTTTCTGCAGAAGATGTGGAGGCATATGTGGAAAAGGTCGAGGCAAATATTGAATATTTACCTCAAAATGAAATCGAAAAAAAAGTAGAGATTGCTATGGGTAAAGCTTGTACCTCTTTAGCGGTTGAACGCCATGTCGGACAGCTTGAAACGATATTCACATGCTTTGGTTCTGCCTTCGTACAAAAAGGCAAAGACCTAAGTAATGTTAAGATGGTGGTAGGTACTGGTGGCGTAATAATCCATCATGCTCAGCCGAAAGAGATTCTAAAGGGTGCAGCATACAGTGAAAGCACGCCTGAAATGTTAAAGCCTGAGTGTCCAGAATACTTGATTGATGAAGAGTATATTATGGCATCCATGGGTTTATTAGGTGAAGTATATCCGGATGTGGCAGTAAGAATGATGAAAAAATATATTGTACGGGGGTAGCAGTAATGGAACTGAAAAATAAAAAGTGGACACATGATCACTTCTATGGTGTACGCGAAGAAATATTGAAACATTGGCCAACAGGTGCGGATGTAAATTTTGAGGAAGCTGTTAAGTATCACGAAACAATCCCAGCTAGAAAGCATTTTGCAAAGCGTTTGGTAAAAGCGAAGAAGAACGGTGAAACATTAACTCAGCCTAGAGCCGGGGTTGCATTATTGGATGAACACATTAATCTTCTGAACTTTTTGCGCACAGAGGGAGAAGCGGATCTTCTGCCAACTACGATTGATAGTTATACTCGTCAAAATCAATATGAAAATTGTGCAAATGCAATTGAAGAAAGTATGAAAGCCGGCCGTTCCTTGCTAAATGGATTTCCAGCAGTAAATCATGGCGTTCATGGTGTACGTAAGCTGGTAGAAAGTGTAGATGGCCCATTGCAAGTACGTCATGGTACGCCAGACGCTCGCTTATTAACGGAAATCACGTTAGCAGGTGGCTTCACATCTTATGAGGGCGGCGGTATCTCTTATAATATTCCTTATGCTAAGAGTGTTTCTCTGGAAAAAACAATTTACGATTGGCAGTATAATGACCGCTTGGTAGGTATTTATGCTGAACATGGCATTGAAATTAACAGAGAGCCTTTTGGACCGCTGACAGGTACGCTAGTACCACCGTGTATTTCTCATGCAGTAGCCATCATTGAAGGTATTCTGGCAGCTGAGCAAGGTGTTAAAAATATTACATTAGGTTATGGCCAATGTGGTAATCTGTTCCAAGACGTTGCAGCAATTAAAGCCTTAGAACAGCTGGCAGAAGAATATTTAGTAAAACATGGATATAGTGATTGCGTATTAACTACTGTATTCCATCAATGGATGGGCGGATTCCCGCAAGATGAAGCAAAGGCATTTGCTGTAATTTCTTGGGGCGCAGCAGCTGCTGCTTTGGCAAAGGCTACGAAAGTTATTGTTAAGACTCCTCATGAAGCCTTAGGGATTCCTACCAAAGAAGCCAATGCAATGGGACTTCGTGCAACCAAGCAATTAATTAATATGCTGGCAGACCAACCATTCCCGATCACTGCGGAAGTAGATATTGAAGTGGAAATGATAAAAGCGGAAACTCGTTGTATTTTGGACAAAGTTTTTGAACTTGGCAATGGAGACTTTGCATCTGGCAGCGTTCGTGCCTTTGAAGCCGGCGTTCTAGACGTACCTTTTGCTCCTAGCCAATATTCCTTAAATAAAATTTTGCCAGCCCGTGATAATAATGGTGCTGTACGATTATTTGATGTAGGAAATTTACCTTTTACCCAAGATATTATTGACTTTCATAAAGCTAAAATTGATGCTCGTGCTAAAGAAGAAGGACGTAAAGCAAGTTTCCAAATGGTTATTGATGATATTTATGCGATTTCCAAGGGACGCTTAGTAGGCAGACCTAATAAATAAATTATAAATTCAGCAGGGCGGCAAAAGGTATTCTGCCTTTTACCGCCCTACATAAAAAAGGAATGGAGAGTGTAATCATGAAAATTGCAAATGTTGTATGTTCAAAAGGTCGTACTGGTTTTTATTTTGATGATCAACGGGCTATTAAAGCAGGAGCTCAGCATGATGGTTTTAGCTATGTAGGAGAAACGGTTACTCCTGGATTTCATTCCATTCGTCAAACCGGGGAAGCTGTATCCGTAATGATCGTATTAGAAGATGGACAAGTGGCTTACGGCGATTGCGCTGCTGTGCAATACAGCGGAGCAGGCGGTCGTGATCCGTTGTTTTTAGCCGAAGATTTTATTCCTGTGATTGAAAAAGAAATTAAACCTCGTCTCGTGGGGCGAGAATTAACTTCCTTTAGACAATTGGCAGGAGAAATTGACAGCATGGTTGATGCCAAAACAGGTAAACTCATCCATACTGCATTGCGTTATGGTGTAACCCAAGCAATATTAGATGCTGTATCCAAAGCAAAACATAAATTAATGTGCGAAGTAGTTGCTGAAGAATATAACACGACTGTTAGTGAAACGGCGATTGATATCTTTACCCAGTCGGGTGATAATCGCTATGATAATGCGGATAAAATGATCATTAAAGGGGCGCAAGTATTGCCTCATGCCTTGATTAACAATGTAGAAGAAAAATTAGGCAAGAATGGTGAATTGTTGCTTGAATATGTTACTTGGTTAAAGAATCGTATACTAAGCTTACGTACCAGCGATTCTTATAACCCTGTACTGCACATTGATGTTTATGGCACGATTGGTGCTGCATTCGACCTGGATACCGAAAGAATGGTCTCTTATTTCCGTGAATTAGAAAAAGCAGCTGCTCCTTTAAAACTTCGTATTGAAGGCCCAATGGATGTAGAAGATCGCGAAAAGCAAATGCTAGCATTAAAAGAAATTACGGCTCGTTTGCACGAAGAAAAGATCAATGTAGAAGTGGTTGCTGATGAATGGTGCAATACACTGGAAGATATTAAATATTTTGCAGATAATAATGCGGGTGATATGCTGCAAATCAAAACACCGGATTTAGGCGGAATTAATAATACCATCGAAGCTGTTTTATATTGTAAAGAAAAAGGTGTAGGTGCATACCAAGGTGGTACTTGCAACGAAACAGATCGCTCCGCACAAGTTTGTGTACATCTTGCAATGGCAACTAAACCAGTACAGATGTTGGCAAAACCAGGCATGGGCGTGGATGAAGGCATCATGATTGTATATAATGAAATGCAACGTATCTTAGCTGTTCGCCAGGCTCGTAAGGCGTAAATATGAGAATGTTAATGCATGAGCAATTAATGTATGCTAGTTATTTTGCACCAAGAGGACGTAATCGGATGTTTGTCTTGGGGCAGCAGATTAGTGAGCGTTATTTGTCACCACTTGATAGGCTGATTGGCATCGTTGGTGGTCCTGGTGCAGGTAAATCTTCCTTAATTAAAGGTATGTTTCCTGGATTAGAATTAACAAATGATGATGATGGTGTAAATGTACGTCCCTTGCCTTTACTCAAGAATATTGAAAAGGATTTCTTTTCTAGTCATACCTATCATATTGATATTCGTTTTGAGTTAGCATTTACACAACTTCATGTATTAGCAGATGCTATTAAAAAAGCATTATCTCATGATAAACGGGTCATCGTAGAACATTTTGATCTGTTATATCCTGCTCTGGGGACAAATGCTGACGTGCTTTTAGGCGTAGGTGGCGAGGTTATTGCTGTTCGTCCTAATGTTTTTGGTCCTTTTCCCCAAGAAATTGCTGATGTGGTCGTAAAGACTTTAAAGTATCGTAAAATGGCGCATACTGCTGAAGATCTGACAGAAAGTATTCTATTAAAAGATTATGGTGCGATCTTGCCTTTTGGTCACAGAGATGTACATCATGGTTTTGTTCTTGAATATCCTGTAGAGCTTGATGCTAATCTAAAGGAAGTTGAAAAAAAAGTTAAAGCATTCATTGATGAGGGGCTGAAGGTTTGCTACTCAGATGAAGGACATATAGAAATTGGCGATGTTTCATGGGCGTGTACGGGACCGCGAACCCATGTGCATAATACGGAAGATATTGAAGGTTTTCGTCTGCTTCATGAATATAAATATGACCCTAAAACGAAGACCTATCTTATTATTGGCTTGGTAGGGCCATTAGAAGAGAATCTTGATGGTTTTTCCAGCATGATCTTCCATGCATCATTATAAAAGTGTATAATTAGCTGTAAATGGGTACTGTCTTCTTAAGAGAAGGCAGTACCCATAAGAGCATCAAATCATGATTGCACAAGGATTACAGATAAAGAAATTTCTCTAGGAGGTTAGAAAAATGGCAAGTATTGCAAAAACTGCTCAAGCAGGAACCTTAGAATCAAGCGATGTTATGATTACTGTAGCTCCTGGTACCCAAGGGAGCGGTATTGTTATTGAATTAGAAAGTATTGTCTTGGCACAGTACGGTGAAGATATTAAGGTCATGCTGGAAAAAACAGTGAAAGATCAGGGGATTACAGATATCTATATTAAAGCGGTAGATCGGGGAGCACTGGATTGTACCATCTGCGCCCGGACTCTGGCGGCATTAAGTCGTGCAGGAGCTGTGCTAAAGGAGGAAATCGTATAATGGATTTAAGAAGGAGTATGTTATTTATTCCTGGTAATAATCCGGGGATGCTCCAAAATGGCGGAGTATTTGGTGCAGATTCTGTTATTCTGGATTTGGAAGATGCTGTGGCTCCTATGGAAAAAGACGCAGCCCGTTTTTTGGTTGCCCAGGCACTGCGTACTGTAGATTATGGAGCTAGTGAAACTGTGGTTCGGATTAATCCTTTAGATACCTTTGCTGCTGTCGATATAAAAGCGATTGTTCCATGTTGTCCTGATGCAATTCTGGTGCCAAAAGTAGAAAGTGCAGCCGATATTCATCAAGTGGTTGCTATGATTGCCGCGGCGGAAAAACCAGATCAAACACCTGTAAAGATTATTGCGCTGTTAGAAACACCTTGTGGAATTGTCGAAGCGTATCAAATTGCGAAAGCGGATCCTAGAGTAGTTGCTCTTGCTTTAGGTGCAGAAGATTATACAGCAGGTCTGGGTGCTATGCGTACAAAAGAAGGCACTGAGATTTTTACAGCACGTACTATTGTTATCAATGCAGCAGCTGCTGCGAATGTTCAATCCATTGATACTCCTTATACAGATGCAAATGACGAAGAAGGTTTGCTTGCTGATACCCAATTGGCTAAGAGATTGGGTTTCAAAGGAAAATTGTCCATCAATCCCAGGCAGATTGATGTAATTCATACTGTATTTAATCCTAGCCTCAATGATATTGATTGGGCTCAGCAAGTCATTCATGCCATTCGCAAAGCAGAGGCGGAAGGATCAGGTGTTGCGTCATTAAATGGTAAGATGGTAGATTTGCCAATTGTAAATCGTGCAGAACGCATCTTACATTTAGCAGAATTGTTAGGTTTGATGGGGGGAGAAAAGTAATGAAAAATGCAATTGGACGTGAAATACCTGAAAAAATTTCTGGAATAGCAGCAATAAGACCTTTTACTGGTGCTTTTGCTACTGCACCGGAGATGACACGTCAGGCACCTAAAGTCAAAACCATAAAACCTACCGATCGAAAATTAGTCGATAGTTTAGTTGAAGTATTCAAAAAAATACCCGTAACTGATGGAATGACTTTATCTTTCCATCATCACTTTCGAAATGGTGATGGCGTTGTAAATATGGTCTTGGCAACTGCGGCGCAGTTAGGGTTGAAAAATCTAACCGTTGCGTTAAGCTCTGTCTTTCCTGTGCATGCACCGATTATTGAGCATGTAAGAAATGGTGTGGTAACAGGTCTTGATACGAATTATATGTCCGGTCCAGTTGCTCAGGCTGTATCCAAGGGATTATTTGATAAGCCTGTCGTCCTGCGCACTCACGGTGGACGAGGACGAGCGATTGAATGTGGTCAGCTTAAGATTGATGTGGCATTTATTGCAGCGCCAGCAGCTGATGAATATGGTAACCTAAATGGTGTGGAAGGTCCTGCAGCATGTGGTTCACTCGGCTATGCTTTTCCGGATGCTCAGTATGCAGATTATGTAGTAGCCGTGACGGATTATATAGGAGAGTACCCTCTATCACCAATATCCATACCTCAGACGAGGGTTGATTATGTAGTAAAAGTAGATTGTGTTGGAGATCCTAAAGGCATTGTATCTGGTACAACTCGTATTACGAAAGATCCAGTAGGGCTTAAAATTGCAGAAACAGCAGCAAAAGTAATCCAAGCCACTGGACTGATAAAAGATGGATTTGCATTTCAAACAGGAGCAGGTGGTGCTTCTTTAGCAACAGCCGCTTTTGTCCGAAAAATGATGGAAAAAGATAGTGTCGTAGGAAGTTTTGCTCTCGGTGGTATTACAGGCTATATGGTAGATATGTTGGAGAGTGGTCTATTTAAGAAACTTATGGATGTGCAGGGATTTGATTTAGAAGCGATTCGTTCTTTATCTACGAATCCAAATCATTTAGAAATTGGTGCTGATTTTTATGCAAGTCCATTTAATGCTGGATGCGCTGTTAATCAGCTGGATGTGGTCATTTTAGGAGCTACAGAAATGGACACTGACTTTAATGTGAATGTAGTTACGGGCTCTGATGGTGTTATTATGGGCGGTTCAGGTGGTCATGCAGATGCAGCTGCAGGTGCAAAAGTTACGATCATCGTAGCTAATTTATTGCGTGGACGTTTGCCTATTATTGTGGATAAAGTACTCACGGCCACGACTCCAGGTGAAACGATTGATGTCCTTGTTACGGAAAGAGGGGTAGCAGTAAATCCTCTCAGAGGCGATTTAAAAGAAAAGTTCTTAGCAGCAGGATTGCCCGTTAAAGACATACAAGAATTAAAACAATTGGCTGAAAAAATAGCTGGTGCTCCTAAAGGAATCAAAACAGGGGAAAACATTGTTGCGGTGGTAGAATATCGTGATGGCACAATTATTGATGTCGTGCGCCAAGTGGAGGACTAAGCATGTTATGGGGCACAATGGAAGAACGGGTAATCAATCTGAATAATGATCGGCAGGTTAGCGACGTGAAAACGTTTCTTGCCAAATTTTCTTTAACCTTTAATGAGCAAGTAGACTATACCGTTGCTTTATATAAGGAGGACTCTATTGTAGCGACAGGCTCGCTTTCTGGTGAAGTCCTGCGAAATATTGCAATTGATGAGTCGCTGCAGGGAGAAGGCCTGACATCGGCAGTTGTCAGTCATCTAATGCAGGAAGCTGGACGGCGGGGAATCTATCATTATTTTATTTTCACCAAGCCTGATAAGGCGCATTTATTTAGCGCATTAGGATTTAAAGAAGTTGGGCGGGCAGATCCATATGCGGTGCTTTTAGAAGCTGGTATCGGATCGATTGATTCCTATTGTAAGGAGATGGCCGCTTTGACAGCCCATCTGCCTTCGGGAAAAAGAGCTGGCTTAGTAGTAAACTGTAATCCATTTACCTTGGGACATCAAGCGGTAATTGCTAAAGCAGCTAAGGAAAATGCAGCTGTTGTGGTATTGGTAGTCAGTGAAGAGGGATCTGTATTCCCTTTTGACATCCGCCTTTCTTTGGTCAAGCAGGGATTAGCAGGTTATGATAACGTGGTTGTGCTGCCGGGAGGCAAATATATTGTGTCGGCTGCTACGTTTCCGGGCTATTTTACCAAGGGAGACGAAACGGTAACGGCTCAGACAAGGCTGGATGCTACTATTTTTGCTAAGCATATTGCGCCTGCCATGGGGATTACTTGCCGGTATATGGGGGATGAACCCTATTGCCTAGTGACAAAAGCTTATAATCAAGCGATGCTCGATATTCTACCAAAGTATCGGATTGATGTGCTGGAAATGCCAAGAATCTCTGTTCAGGGAACTGCAGTGAGTGCCTCGCGGGTTCGAGAACTCTTAAAGCGGCAAGAGTGGGAGGAGATTCAGACTTTAGTTCCAGATACGACTTATCAGTTCCTTCGTTCTCCTGCAGCGCTTCCGATTATAGAAAAATTACAAAACAGTTTATCGAGACATTAAAGTATATATTGCGAATACATAAGATAGTCGGTCAGAAATGAATGTAGATATAAAACAGTATGTATCAATAATATTGTTTTATCTTAAATTCTTTCTGACGACTGCATATGTATACGATAAACAACTTTACTATATGAGGTTTTTTGTGTTTACAAAATAGAAAGAATTTTGCAATAAATTACAAGGATAATGTATACAAAATACAACTACCGTGCTATAATCAAATAAAAGAATAGTGGAGGTGCTGTTTTGTGCGCATTGAGCATGATTTTCTAGGAGAAATACAAATACAAGACGAAGTTTATTATGGAGTACAAACAACTAGAGCCTTGGAAAACTTTATTATTACTGGTCATCGAATGAATACTGATTTTATTGCATCTTTTGGCATTGTAAAAGCCGCAGCAGCCAAAGCTAACATGAGAACCGGCCGTATGCCAATCAAAATCGGTAATGCGATTGTGCAGGCAGCGCAAGAGATTATCGAGGGAAAGCTGCATGATCAATTTATAGTGGATTGCATTCAGGGTGGAGCGGGAACTTCCATGAATATGAATGCTAATGAAGTCATAGCGAATCGAGCACTTGAGATCTTAGGTGAGGCAAAGGGCAATTACGCGCTTATTTCACCTAATAATCATGTAAATATGGCTCAATCTACTAATGATGTTATGCCAACAGCTATGCGTATTTGTACTATTACAAAAGCTAAAAAACTGATTGCTGAATTAGAAGATATGGCAGCTGCGTTTACGGCTAAAGGAGACAGCTTTAGTCATATCTTAAAAATGGGCCGTACCCATTTGCAAGATGCCGTGCCTATTACATTAGGACAAGAGTTTTATGCATATGCAGAGGCTACTAAGCGGGCCATTAAACGTATTAAAGAAAATGTTAGAAATATGCATTATGTGAATATGGGAGCTACTGCTGTAGGAACTGGTTTAAATGCGGAACCAGAATATATTGCTTTTGTGATTGAAGAACTTTCTCGCTTAACGGGTGAGGAGATTCATTCTGCAGCTAATTTAGTTGATGCTACTCAAAATACCGATCAGATTGCTGAAATTTCCAGTGCCCTCAAAGTTACAGCCTTAGCTTTTTGTAAGATTGCTAGTGATTTAAGACTCATGTCATCGGGACCACGCTGTGGATTGGGAGAACTTTCTCTTCCGGCAAGACAGCCAGGCTCATCAATTATGCCTGGTAAAGTCAATCCCGTCATTCCCGAGGTTGTCAATCAAGTGGCATATCAAGTAATTGGTAATGACTTGGTTATTAGTCTAGCTGTAGAAAATGGGCAGTTTGAGTTAAATGTTATGGAGCCAGTTATGGCATATAATCTTTTTAATTCTTTAACCATTCTAACAAATGTAGTAAATACATTAAATCATAAGTGTGTGAAAGACATTGAAGCGAACGAAGAACGCTGTCGTGAAATGATTGATAAGAGTGTAGGGATTGTGACGGCCCTGTTACCTCACATTGGATATGAGCAATCTTCTTCCATTGCAAAAGAGGCTCTAAAAACAGGAGCATCTGTTAAAGAACTGGTTATTTCTAAAGGTCTATTAACAGCTGCACAATTAGAAATTATTTTATCACCAGGTGAAATGACACAACCTGGTATTGCTGGAAAACAGTTCTTAAAATAAATGAATATGTAGAAATTACGGTCAAGAAGTGCATTTACGGTGTTCTTTTTGACCGTAACTCTTATGGGAAGGTCAGGTAATGGGGCGTATCACTATAAAAAAAAGTTGTATAACGCAAATATTCTATAAAATTTATATTATTGTGATAGAGTGAGTGGTTTACCTGAAAAGTTTGTGATATAATACACTTGAATATTAGAATAGGGGGATGAGCATGCGTACAATTGAGGTAGAGCAAATTACTCAGGCGATAGCAAAAATGTGCATGGATGCTTGCTATTATTTGTCCGAGGATGTGTATGACGCTTTAGTGTCAGCCGGAAGAAAAGAAGAATCCGCTTTAGGTAAAGAAATTATTGGAAAGCTTGTAGAAAACGCCAATATTTCTAAAAATGAACAAAGACCTATTTGCCAAGATACAGGTATGACAGTAGTGTTTATGGAAATAGGACAAGATGTTCATTTTGTGGGTGGTAGCTTGGAAGAGGCAGTTAACGCTGGTGTTGCTAAAGGTTACACCGAGGGTTATTTGCGTAAATCCGTAGTGGCCGAGCCATTGTTTAATCGCAAGAATACTACCAATAATACTCCGGCGATTTTACATACTAGCATCGTGCCTGGTGACAAAGTTAAAATTAAATTAGCACCTAAAGGTTTTGGCAGCGAAAATAAAAGTGCATTAAAGATGCTTGTGCCTGCTGATGGTGTTGAAGGTCTGAAAAAAGTTGTTCTTGATACGGTAAAAACAGCTGGACCTAATGCCTGTCCTCCGATGGTCATTGGCGTAGGCGTAGGTGGAACGATGGAAAAGGCTACGATACTTGCTAAAAAAGCTCTTTTGCGTTCTGTAAATAAACGTAATGATCATCCTGAATATGCCAAATTAGAAGAAGAATTATTAGAGATGGTTAACAAAACAGGCGTAGGTCCTCAAGGATTAGGTGGAGTAACGACTGCTTTAGCAGTAAATGTTGAATATTTTGCTACTCACATTGCAGGATTACCAGTTGCTGTTAATATTAATTGCCATGCCACACGGCATGCTGAAGTTGAACTTTAGGAGGTGTAGAGAAGATGGCAGAAGTAAAACGGATTACCACTCCATTAACAAAAGAAATGGCTCGTTCCTTAAAAGCTGGTGATAGTGTATTAATTACAGGAACGATTTTTAGTGCTCGTGATGCAGCTCATAAGGTAATGACAGAAGCTCTTGATAGAGGCGAAAAATTACCTGTAGATTTTACAAATCAAATTGTGTATTATTTGGGACCTACGCCGGCAAAACCAGGAGATCCTATCGGTTCAGCTGGTCCGACCACTGCTGGACGTATGGATAAATATACACCACAAATGATTGAACAAGGTCTTAGTGGCATGATCGGTAAAGGATACCGCTCTCCAGAAGTAGTGGAAGCTATGAAAAAAAATAGTACCGTGTTCATGGTAGCCATTGGCGGTGCAGCAGCTTTGATTGCAAAAACCATTAAGGCCTATGAGGTGTTAGCATATCCTGAATTGGGCGCAGAAGCATTGGCTAAGCTTACAGTAGAAGATTTTCCAGCAATCGTAGCGATTGACTGTGATGGCAATAACTATTACGAAGAAGGTCAAAAGCCTTATCGTAAAATATAATCGTTAATCTAGGTAATAGAGCGATCTTGAGTCGGACAAGCTAAAGACAACTGAAAAGTATTAAAAGTAGAAAGGACCAAGTTGCACGGGGGCTGCTGCTGATAGAGGAGTGGTCTAGAGTTTCTTGGTCCATAGGATAAAACTTTTCTGTTTAGTAGAAAGACACTTGCGAATAAATTCACATTTATGTAAATTTATTAAAGGAAAAAAACAAGCAGTGTCGAACTAGCTTTATTTGTACAGTGTGTTGGTAAGAATTTTATACCAGCTATGTAAATATTACAGGAGGTAAAAGCATGAAGAATTTTGATTTTTGGATTCGTCGTATTCATTCTCTATCTGGTGTTATAGCATTGGGTGCATTTTTATTGGAGCATATATTTACTGTATCAACAGTAATGGGGGGCCCTGCGAATTTTGATAAATCCGTAGCGGCACTTGCAGCTATGCCTTTTTTGGTTCCAATTGAAATCATCGCAATCGGAATGCCAATTGCTTTTCACGGAATTTTAGGTGTGGTGTATGCTTTAAAAGCAAAAAATAACCCACTTCGTTATGGTTACTGGAACAATTGGATGTTCTACTTACAACGCATTACTGCTTATATTGCCTTTGTTTTCATTATCTGGCATGTATGGACATTGCGTATTGTCGGCAAAGCAATGGGCGGTCATTTGATTGGTTATGACTATATGCACAAGGTGTTATCTGATCCTTTAACTTTTGGATTCTATGTAATTGGTCTGCTATCATCCGTTTTCCATTTTACCAATGGATTGTTTGGATTCTCAATTACTTGGGGAATTGTAACAGGACCACGTGGACAGCGTGTTGTGAGTATAGCAACTTTAGCATTATTTGTACTCATTTCTAGTGTAGGGCTTACCGCTCTTACGCATTTTGTGAAATAATTTAACGTAAGGAGAGAGCTTAGTGAAAAAGAAAATTATAGTTGTTGGCGGCGGTTTATCCGGCCTCATGGCAACACTTAAAATTTGTGAAGCTGGCGGCGAAGTGGAATTATTCTCGTATTGCCCGGTAAAACGTTCTCATTCCCTTTGTGCACAAGGCGGTATGAATGCTTGCATGGATACAAAAGGTGAAAATGATAGTGTTCATGAACATTTTGATGATACTGTTTATGGTGGTGACTTCCTTGCCGATCAGACTGCAATCAAAGGCATGTGTGAAGCCGCTCCAAAATTAATTAAGATGTTTGATCGTATGGGTGTTACATTTA
>CAMKSY010000036.1 GCA_946415545.1 uncultured Pelosinus sp.
ATTTACTGGAGCGGGTGAAGGGATTCGAACCCTCGACCCACGGCTTGGGAATTGGCTTTATCTTATTTTAGGTTGTCTATCTAGTATTAAGCAATACTACTAAATCAAGGTTTAAGAGTGTTTGCACTCTTATCCTACATATCCACGTAGTTTTATAGTATTTTGTCCCGCAGCTTGTCCCACCAGTTTTGTCTTAGCAGTATTGATTTTATTGCTTTCACGGATAATCTATTATTCCCCTAGCAAAATTACAGCTACAACCTAAATAAGTACTAATATTTTATGTTATTACTTACCGTTAATCTTCCTCTTATTCAAGCAATTGCTCTAAATTTACTCTTTCTATATTTAGCAAGTTTTTTATTGCTTCTTCCTTCGCAAAATCCCATTCGTCTTTCAAAAGTCTTTGGCAAGCACTCATAAAATCACTAATACTATTAGCAATATCATCTTTATTACCAAAGTATATTTTTTCTTCGAGGCTAGCAGTTAATTCATGCATTTTGTTGACTAGATTTTCATGATTTGACTGATATGGATTTAAACGCAACTGTATCAACGCTTCCGCTTTTTTAAATTCATAGAAAATTTTATGATTTTTCTTCTTGAACTCTTTATTTTCTCTCATAAAATTTGGGTTGTTAAAATCTTCTATACCTGGATTAACAGGAGACTCATTTAAGTCACAGCACCCTAGAATCAATAACTTTTCCGCATTTGCGATATACACAGTCATACTCTCTCGTAATAATCCAATCCAATTTATTCTTTCTGTAGTAATTAACTCCTTATAGGTTTTAGAAGATTGAGTTAATATATCTGCCTTAACTTTTTTTATAAGTGCCTTATCATCTGCTTTGACTTTATCTGCAGCAATTGCAGCATCTTGATTATTTTTCTGACTCGCAATTATTTTATTAATAATAGCACTCACAACAACACCAACTAAGGTAATAACGCTCACTATAATAGCGGAAGATTGCGTAATACCTTGCTTAATTTGTTCAATTTGCGCGGGGTCAATCGTTACGACAGTTCCCTCCATTACAAATCCCTTCCTTGTTGATTATAGTAAATTTATTACTTTACTATAATATTAATTTGTGACTTATAAGCATATTCCTCCTTAATCTCCAATACTATCAAGACGGGAGGGTTCAAATGACTTGTAACGACTCCTAATATACACTTCTTAAACGTCCCAAAGTCACTAAGAATAAAATCTTTTAGACTATAACATATCCATAAGTCTCTTTCAGTGAGTACTATCTTTCATAATTTAGAAAGCATCCACCAGAATAGACTCCCATTTATCAGCCAATGTCAATATTACCATTTTTACGCAATATTGTATAGCTTTCTTTAATTGGAATCTTACTATCCATGAAGTATGCAGCATATCAGGTAAAACAGGACTACAAGTATCCAATGCCATCGTCACAGTACTATGCCCAAGCCTCTCTTGAACAACCTTTGAACGTATTCCTCCCAATAAGAGTAGTGTTGCATGTGTATGACGCAAATCATGAAATTTAACGCTAGGGTCAATACCTGCATCTACTAACATTTCTTTAAAGTAGCTGGTCGTAATGTTGCTAGTATCTACAGGTTTACCAAATTGGTTAGCTATCACTAGATTATGGTCTACATACTTATCTCCAAGCTGTTGCTTGTGTTCTTCTTGCTACTGCTGGTAGCTATATAGCTTTTTGATACCATTAACTCGCCCCGTTTTTCATTCACTCTACGATAAAATGTAGATTTTTTCATATTTAATACTTTCATTGCTTCAACTGCTGTAATTGCCTTCTCCTGCCATTTGATATACACTACATCGAAATTAACGTTTTCAATGCGCTTTCTCCCTTTGTATTTCCCCTGATCCTTGGCTATTGCAATACCTTCCTTTTGTCTTTGCAATATATATTCACGCTCTAATTCAGATACTGCGCCAAAAACGGTGATCATAAATTTACCTGTTGGTGTTATAGTATCTATATTTTCTTTTTTGGAAATAAACGTTACGCCTTTTGCTGTCAGCAAATCAATTAACATTAATAAATCCTTAGTATTTCGAGCAAATCTACTAATGGATTCTACAATTACAGTATCATCTTTTCTAGCAAAGGTTAGCATCTTCTGCAACTCTGGTCGCTTTATATCCTTACCGCTTAATCGATCAATAAAAATTTCTTCTACACCAAGCTCCTGCATGATCACTTCTTGTCGAATTGTATTTTGCTCATGTGAGCTTACCCTAATATAACCTATCTTCATTTATAATCCTCCCGTCAAATAAGAAAAGTGTTCCACTAAGCCAAATTTGATTATGGGATAACCCAAAAACCAATTCTTAGCTTATGTGAAACACTTTCATCTTGATCCACTAGGGTATACCCTAATGAACAGGCTTAGATATATTTTAATGACTGCACTAACTTAATCATCTTTTAATTAAATCACACTACCGAATTGTTAAGCTACTTTTATATCTCCATCTGGTAAAATCCACATGATTTGATATATTTTAGTAGTTTGTACTAGTTGATTGTCTTTTCCAGGTATACTTAGCTTTATCCCAAGTCATAGTGTTGCCTGAATACAGAGTAAATTTATTCATCGATCCATCATCAAACTTAAGAATAGCAAATCCTTGTCCTGTGCTCGGATTGACGTTAACCGAAGAAACCGTAAAAGAATTTCGCTTCCACGTGTTTTTAGGAATACGATCTGCATCGTGTAAAGGTATACGAACAATTTCTCGTTCGGTAATAGCAATCTTTCCAGATTCCGCCATGCTCGGACCATCCATATACCAAATTCCATAAAAATTTGTTACAGATGAATTCTCTAGAATAGCATTACCATTTAGAGCACTTCCGTTTATCTCCTTGTCATCTTTATCATAATATGTTGACTTAATTAATTTACCGTCATCATCATACTCCATTGTCTTCTTATGAAAGGTACGACCCTTTTCTACAATTTCAACAGGTTCTTCACTTGTTCCAAAATAACTATCTTCTATTTGTTGATGCTTATTATCATATTTTGCTCTTTGAATAGCCGACTTTGTGCCTTTTAATGCTGTTAAATTACCGTCTTTATTATAAAGTGCCAATTGCGTTTGATTCCCAAATTGATCTCTTACAAATTTTATAGTAACTATATCTTTACCAAAAGCATTAGCATCAATAGCTCTTGGTAAACCATCTGTTCCCCAAAAACTAACTTCATTACTATATCCAGACTCAGAATACTTTAATTTTATCGATGCTGCGTTATCTAATACCTTAACACCTATAAGCTGTTCATCTTTCCCATAAAATGAAATTTCACTTGGTAAATTACGTTCGCCTTCATATTTGTATTTTGTTATTGCACCAGCACCAATTCCAGCAATCACTCCATCCATATCAAATTTGTCAAGTGTTCGCTCTCTTAAGCTTCCGTCGGTGCCAAAGTGCCTGATCTCAATTAGTCTGCCTTTATCATCATATTTGTACACCCGCTTTGCAGTATTAGTATCACTGAGTAATAACTCACCATCTTTCCCACAATTAGACACTTCAATGGGATAACTATTTTTCTTACCACTTTTATCATATTTAAAGTTAATTTCATATTCTTTCCATTTGGTGGTTATTCTTTCACCACTGCTGTTTGCGTAACCAATTTTAGTCAAAAGTCCTTTATCATCGTATGTAAAAATCATCTGAGCAAAACCAAAGATATTTTCTTTTTGCTCACCGTCTTTATTATAACAATAAGCAATCGTTGGAGTTTTCTTCTCATCTAGCTTATAGCGCAATGAATATGCTCCATAATATCCTATAGATGGTTGCATATGAGCATCCTTAAAATTATATTTAATATAACCATCTTGATATTCTAGTGCAATAGCAGCAAATTTACCATAATAAGAATATTTCGTGTCAATCCAAATTATATCTATAGGTTGTTCATTATACATGGCTGTTATTTTGGATAACTTTTTCTGATCATTCATTTCAACCTTGAATACTAGGCCACTTTCCGCCGCCTTTTTATCATCAATCTTATTCTTAGCAATAAAGGCACCATTGGGTTGCATCACAATATTCTTGTAATATCCAGCCTGTAGCTCATCACTTGCATTTAAAGCACATCCACTTATAACAAGCATAGTGATTATGCATCCCCAAAAAAGTAAAAAAATTTTTTTACGCATAAAAAAGCCTCCCGCCCTGTATTTGGATTATAAACTAATTCCTACCAATTACTTTTCTATATCAACTTTATAAAACCCTCCAAATATTTACTTTATTTGCACTTTTCTTATAATATTCAACATTTTTTTCGTAATATGAGTATTTATAAATTAGAGCAGGTAGCCCTGTCAGCTACCTGCTCTTGAACATCACTAGTATCTTTGTTTTTAAGAAATCATGTAATAAAATTCATCGTTCACTTTTGGTATATCCTTATGCACCGTACTTTTACTCACCCCAAACACTATGGCTGATTGCCGCACCGTATGCTTGCTCTCCAAAATGTGCTGACAAATGTCCAATACCCTTTTACGGATATAATCCTTCATAACCTTTCTGCCCCCTCACCCTTGCTTTGCTAACATATATATATGCGGACAAAATAAAAAAAAGCACTACTGTGCTTTTTAAAGGCTACTTTTTTATTGGTTTGTTATTTAGTACATTTGCATCACATTACAAACGTAAGAATTTTAGTCTTTATTCATTAGCAGTAAAGGATCTACATAGTCCTCATTTTCCTTGATTGCCAAATGCAAATGGTCATATGGTTCAGCATCGCAACTGCCCATTTTTCCTATCTCTTGTCCTGTTCGAATGAAGTCTCCTTTCTTTACAGCAGACTTCAAAAGAGAACCATAATACACTTTGTACTGATTCTGTTTTACCACTACGGTCAATCCGCTATTTGCATCTTGGTATATTTCAGCTACCTGCCCATTCCGTATGGCCGATACACTCTGTCCTTTATGTCCGATCACATCAATTCCAGTATGATATCGCCAATCATTATACAATGGGTGCAAATACCAGCCAAAATTAACTTTTATCTCACCTTTTACTCCTAGGAAGCGCCCTGAATCCTCTGCAGAAGGCTGGATTTTTGCCACTGGAGCAGATGCTGAAGCTGTGTCTTGAGGTAAAGCTACTTTCTCATCAACGACCAATACCCCAGTAGAAACAGAAACCTGTTGTTCCTGATCCTGCTGGGGAATACCAACAATATTTTGCTCGTTCTTATGTATTGTTATAAACACAGCTGCTACTAATACACTTGCCAGCATTAGCAAACATGCACCAGTATACAGGCGCTTAAAGGGAATCTGCTCTTGATCAAAGCCTCGTCTGTATAAACTTGCATTTATTTTTTTTAGATGCAGCGTGATAAAAGATAAGGCAGGAATTTTTAATTTTGACATACTATCACCTCATACTCAGTATGTCCGATATATAATCTTTTTAAACGCCTCCTATATTAGTTGGCGTTTATATTCTTGATCGCCACACCAGTATAGTATTTCGTAATAATCTGCCGATAATCCATACCTTCTTTCGCCATGCCATTGGCCCCATATTGGCATAAACCTACGCCATGCCCATAACCAATTGTATTGACAACGATCTTATTGTCTTTTAGCTCCACATTAAAATTATTAGAACGCAAATCCAGTTTTTCTCTTACCTCTGCCCCAGACAATACTTTACTGCCAATACGAATTTGGCCAACTCGGCCAGACTCCGTGGTATTTAAAATAGCCATAGCTCCACTGTTATTATTTTGCATGGCAGCTACGACTTGAGTTTCCGGACCTAATAGTTGTTCTACCTGTGCAAAAGAAAATTCTTTTTTATCATAATATCGGGGAGATTTCTGATCCCATGTACAGGGTATACTTTGTAAGTAAGGATAATCAAACCCCCATACCTCTTTTGCACTCGCAGTCCTTTCTCCACTGGTTGAATGATATACCGCCTGGATGAATTCTCCATTATAAGTAGCTACTTCACCATTTGTTTCCTCAACAGCCCGGCTAATCTTATTCCAAAATTTAGCATAGTTGCTCCCCCAGCGTTTCTTTAGTGCCTCTTCATTTGCCCATGCCTGGCTTTGTTTATAATCGGTGCTCACATCAGCACCAGGGTGTTCTGCTAGACCGCCGCCACCAAAGGCTGTCATATTCTTCACTGCATACGTCCGCGCTGCTATTGCTTGAGCTTTCAAAGCCTCCAGTTCAAATTCAGCAGGCATTTCTGCCGCGACTACACCTTTTAAATAGTCTTCTAACTTCATTTCAACAATTTTCTGCTGTTCATGAAAATAAACTTTGATGATGATATGATCGCCTTTTGCCATTTTAGCACTCCCACCCTGCCTTGGCTCTCCGTGAAAACCACCTATCACTAGAATCGGAATAACAATCACCAACACCAGCACCAACAGAACCGTCCATGCTAGTACCTTCTTCACACATGCCCCTCCTCCTGATCTACATAAGTACTACATCCTATGCCAAGCCTGGGGTAAGTATGACTGGGAACCAATCATTAATGCATCCTTGGGAACATAAATAAAGATATTTATTTTTTCTAAAAAAAAACTGACGAGATCGATATCTCGCCAGTTTCAGATTTATTTATTTTTTAGGCTGCACTGCGCCAACACGTTTAATATCGGCACCAACACCGCATAGTTTTTCTACTAGACCATCGTAGCCACGGTCAATGTGATGAAGATATCCCACTTCGGTTTCCCCCTCAGCCACCAAACCTGCTAATACTAAGGCAGCTCCGGCTCTAAGATCAGTAGCCTTCACCGGACAGCCAGTCAATGTGGCTACTCCCTCGACTACTGCACTTCGCCCATCAATTTTAATGTTGGCCCCCATGCGTTTTAATTCATCTACATGCATAAAACGATTTTCAAATACCGTTTCACTCACTACGCTTGTCCCCTGAGATACAGTCGTCATTGCCATAAATTGGGCTTGCATGTCTGTAGGAAAGCCAGGATACGGCAAGGTTTTAATATCAATGGCTCGCAGTTTTCCATCACTTTTAACGCGTATACCATTTATATCCTCTTCAATGGTTGCACCCGCCTCTTTTAGTTTTGCAATCACTGGTTTTAGATGCTCAGGCAAGGCATTTTCCACATATAAGTCGCCCCCTGCCATAGCTGCTGCTACCATATAAGTTCCAGCTTCTATTCGGTCAGGAATCACTTCATACACTTTACCTTGTAATTCAGGTACACCTTCAATTTTGATTACATTTGTACCGGCGCCCCGAATATTTGCTCCCATGGTATTTAAGTAATTGGCTAAATCTACAATCTCTGGTTCATGAGCTGGATTCTCCAAAATTGTCTGTCCTTTGGCCATACTAGCTGCCATCATAATATTTTCTGTAGCACCTACACTAGGAAAATCCAAGTAAATTCGTGCTCCCGTTAATCCATTTGGCGCTGTAGCCTCAATATATCCATGACCAATATCAATTTTAGCACCTAATGCTTCAAAGCCCTTTAGATGCAGGTCAATCGGACGAGTGCCAATAGCGCAGCCACCTGGCAGTGATATCTTAGAATGCCCGTAACGAGCCAGCAACGGACCCATAATCAAAAAAGAAGCGCGCATTTTGCGCACCAATTCATAAGGTGCTTCACAACTGCTGATTACCGTACTGTCAACAAGCATCATCTGCTCTTCTTTATCGTATTGTACGGCTACTCCTAAATGTTTAAGAACTTGGCTGAAAGTACGTACATCTTCCAAATCAGGTATGCCTTCAAGAGTGCTTTGCGATGTACCAAGTAATGTTGCGGCAATCAGAGGCAGCACTGCATTCTTAGCTCCACTAATTTTGATGGTTCCGTATAATTTGTTACCTCCACGGATAACTAATTTCTCCATAAGGTTATATCCTCCCAAAAAACACTACTAAAATAGATCGTAGAAAAAGTTCATGTTTACAAATTAATATTCCCGCGTAATGATCGGTGACCCAATCATCACATAGGTACGATTATCATATTGACTATAGCGAATTGCAATATTAATATTGATCTTTTTATTGCCAACTTGCAGATACTCCTGCATTGCAGATGAAAAACCTGTAACACTGACATACTGCTTTTGCTGGAGTTCATCAACAATGACGCCATCAATTGCCCTGATGGCACTTTTTAACATACTTTCGGACTCTCCATCCATTAGTTTACCATCAAGCCAGCCAATCAAGCAAGTGCTAATCCTTGGTGAATCACCAATTTTTTTAACAATCTTATTTATTTTCTCTTGTAAAAGGATCATAGAGTTATATTCTGTTGTTAGCGACTCCATATTGATTACTAAATATGCTTCTTCTCTTGCACTATTTTGGGGACTGGGAACAACTTGAGCCATTACAACAAGATGATCGCCGGATCGAATGTATTCTGCCTTTACGATTCGATTTTTATTTCTTTGCTGATGAATCATCTCATCCCTTTTAAATTCCACTGCTAATTGCTCCATCACTTCTCCTACTACCTTTTCCAATTCCTCATCACTGTAATGATCTTCCGGCAGCTTCACCCATGCATTTATGCTGTATTCCTCCAATTGTGCCCCAGTTGCTTTCATGGCAGCAGGTAGTGGTTCTGAAGAGGCAGCAGGCGCATATCCTATGGTAGAAAATAAGACTAGCAATAAGCATCCCATTAGTATGCCCAATCTAAAAATAGTTTTCATTCTTCCCATCCTTTAAAAGCAGGTGATCTTTTTACTCTATATTCCTATTCTTGCCACATGTTCGATGGGATATACAAAAGCAGACTGAGTATCATTACCCAGTCTGCTTTTTGTATTTGATTTTACATTCTATGTTGTTTCTTATGCTCTGCAACCCGCAAGCGAACCATAGCTCTTTTGAGGGCGACTTCCGCTCTGGCAACGTCTGAGTTATTATCACGCAAATGATTCTCGGCACGTGCTTTGGCCGTTTCGGCCCGTTCAACATCAATTTCCTCTGGAAGCTCCGCACAATTTGCTAATATTGTAATTTTTTCAGGCTGCACCTCAATGAAGCCGCCGCACATAGAGATTAGGATTTCCTCGCCATCTGTGATGATGCGAAGGGGCCAAATCGCCAATGCAGCAATCAAGGGTGCATGCCCTGGAAGAATGCCAATATCCCCAGCTGTCGTTCGAGCAATCACCATACTAACCTCAGTAGAAAAAGCCATTTTCTCTGGGGTAACAATATCCAGCCGAATTGTTTTCGCCATTTATTATTCCCCTTTCATTGTCCGTGCCTTTTCCACCACTTCGTCAATGGACCCAACCATATAGAAGGCATTTTCCGGCAAAGCATCGTACTTGCCGCTTAAAATTTCTTTGAAGCCTCGAATGGTTTCTTTTAATGGCACATATTTACCTGGCGTACCCGTAAAAGCTTCTGCCACAAAGAAAGGTTGACTTAAGAAACGTTGTATTTTACGTGCTCTGGATACAGTCAATTTATCTTCATCCGACAATTCTTCCATACCCAAGATGGCGATAATATCCTGCAGCTCTTTATAGCGCTGCAGCACTTCCTGCACGCCCCTGGCCACGTGATAATGCTCTTCCCCAATAATGTTAGGATCAACAATTCGGGATGTGGAATCCAAAGGATCCACAGCAGGATAAATACCCAGCTCAGAGATTTGTCTGGACAGTACCGTGGTAGCATCCAGGTGGGCAAAGGTTGCCGCAGGAGCTGGATCTGTCAAGTCATCGGCAGGTACATATACGGCCTTTACAGAAGTAATCGAGCCTTTCTTCGTGGAGGTAATTCGTTCCTGCAAAGCCCCTACATCTGTCGCCAATGTCGGCTGATAGCCTACTGCTGACGGCATACGTCCAAGTAATGCAGAAACTTCTGACCCGGCTTGAATAAAGCGGAAAATATTATCCACAAAGAACAATACATCCTGACCGCCTACATCACGAAAATATTCCGCCATAGTAAGACCTGTCAAAGCAACCCGCATTCTGGCTCCTGGCGGTTCATTCATCTGCCCATATACCAATGCGGTTTTTTCAATAACACCAGACTCTTGCATTTCTACCCAAAGATCATTCCCTTCACGGGTACGTTCACCTACACCCGCAAATACAGAATACCCTCCATGTTCCGTTGCGATGTTGCGAATAAGCTCCATGATCAGTACGGTCTTTCCTACACCCGCGCCGCCAAACAAGCCAATTTTACCACCACGAGAATAAGGAGCGATCAAATCTACGACTTTAATACCCGTTTCCAGAATCTGGGTCGATGTCTCTTGCTCTTCAAAACTTGGTGCTGGACGATGAATGGGCCAATGATCTTCAGCCTCCACTGGGGCTTCATTATTGTCTACTGTATCACCTAGTACATTAAATACCCGGCCCAGCGTACTTTTACCCACAGGAATTTTTATTGGGGCGCCAGTATCTATCGCCTGCATACCACGAGTCAAACCATCCGTAGAAGACATGGCAACGCAGCGAACAAGATTATCACCAAGATGCTGCATAACCTCTACTGTTAGGCTGACTTCTACGTCTGTTGACGTATCTGCAATTTTAACAGAGTTATAGATGGCAGGTAGCTGCTCCGGAGGGAATTCAATATCAACAACAGGTCCAATAACCTGTATCACTTTACCTGTACTCAAAGGGTTCCCCCTCCTTTTCTTTTTACTTCAACGCTTCGGCGCCGCCCACGATCTCGGAAATTTCCCGAGTAATGGTAGCCTGGCGAATTTTATTATAATTTAAAATTAATTTTGCAATTAATTCTTCCGCATTATCAGTCGCAGAACCCATGGCTGTCATACGGGCACCCAGCTCACTAGCAGATGCCTGAAGCAATGCCCCATAAATTGTCGTCTCTAAATATTGAGGAACTAAGTGACTCAGAACTTCTTCCGCTGAAGGCTCAAAAATGTAGTCGGAAGGATTGGCATCTGCTCCCGTCATATCTTCAATAGGTAAAAGTTTAACACTAGTAGCCTTTTGGGTAATCGCAGAATGAAACACCGTATAGACCAAATGGATTTCATCATATCTGCCGCTTTTAAACCCTTCCCCTACGGATCTGGCAATGTTGATCGCATGCTGGAGGGTAGGCTTCTCCGAAAATCCAGTAAATTCTTCATCAATGCGAAAGCCCCGACGCTTAAAATAATCTCTTGCCTTACGCCCAACGGCAATCACACTGCTGTTCTCTTTACCTGCTATACGGGGCAGTACCTCTTTGATCACATTAGAAGAATAGGCTCCTGCTAATCCTTTATCAGCGCTTAGCACTAAATAAGCAATATTTTTGACTTCTCTCACTTCCAGCAAAGGATGAGAAAGATCACTTGCATGACTCGCTACACTTGCCAGCACCTCTCGCACTTTTTGTGTATAGGGAAGACTTGCAGCAGCTTTTTCTTGGGCCCTGCGCAGCCTTGCGGCCGCCACCATTTTCATAGCCTTGGTGATTTGCTCAATATTCTTTACGCTTTTTATACGACGGCGTATATCCTGTGCATTAGGCATTTACATCACCTCGCCGTTTTCTCATCAGTAAGAAATGTATCTTTAAACTCTTTAATCGCTTCTTTTAGGGCATTTTCTGTATCGGCAGACAGAACTTTTGATTCCCTTATGGTTTCTCCAATTGCAGGATGGTTCGATCGTAAGAACTTAATAAAATCACGCTCAAACTTCGCTACATCCGTCACAGGAACATCATCGATATAGCCATTAATGGCCGTATAAATAATCATAACTTGTTCCTCTACCACGACCGGAGAATATTGGGGCTGTTTTAATACTTCGATAGTACGTTGTCCTCTATCTAAAGAAGCTTTTGTGTCTTTATCAAGATCAGATCCAAACTGAGCAAAAGCTGCCAATTCTCGATACTGTGCCAAATCAAGACGCAAACGCCCTGCGACTTGCTTCATGGCTTTAATTTGAGCAGAGCCCCCTACCCGGGATACTGACAAGCCGGCATTAATCGCCGGTCTGATACCCGCGTAGAACATTTCACTTTCCAGAAAGATCTGACCATCTGTAATGGAAATTACATTGGTAGGAATGTATGCGGACACGTCGCCTGCCAAGGTCTCAATAATTGGCAGTGCGGTAATAGAACCTCCGCCTAATTCATCGGATAGTTTGGCAGCCCGTTCCAACAAGCGGGAATGCAAGTAGAAAACATCACCCGGATACGCTTCACGTCCTGGAGGACGACGCAGTAATAGTGACATGGCTCGATAGGCTACGGCATGTTTTGATAAATCATCATATACACAAAGTACATGACCACCTTTATACATGAAATACTCACCGATAGCTACACCAGCATAAGGGGCTATATACTGCAGCGGTGCACTGTCTGATGCCGAAGCAACAACAACTATGGAGTAAGCCATAGCGCCGCTTTCTTCTAGAGTATGCACTACACGAGCGACCGTAGATGCTTTTTGCCCTATTGCCACATAAATGCAAATTACATCTTGCCCTTTTTGGTTCAAAATTGTGTCAACGGCAATGGCTGTTTTTCCGGTACCACGGTCTCCGATAATAAGTTCACGCTGTCCGCGTCCAATGGGAACCATGGAGTCAATGGCCTTAATACCAGTTTGCAGCGGCTGCTTAACAGATTGGCGTGCTGCAATGCCGGGAGCCAAGAATTCAACAGGACGAAACTCTTTTGTCTGAATCGGACCTTTTCCATCAATGGGCTGACCGAGGGCATTGACAACTCGTCCAATCATTGCTTCGCCAACAGGAACCTGCATGATACGACCTGTACGGCGTACGGTATCCCCTTCTTTGATTACGGTTTCTCCCCCGAGTAAAACTGCACCTACATTGTCCTCTTCCAGATTCAGCACCATGCCATATACTTCATGAGGAAATTCTAATAATTCACCTGCCATCGCTTTGGCGAGACCATGAATACGAGCAATACCATCCCCAACCTCAATAACAGTCCCAATATCATCGACATTAAGGTCTACTTGATAATTTTCAATCTGCTGTTTAATAATCGCAGTTATTTCTTCTGGCCTGATGTTCATATTTAGTCTGTCACCTCAATCCCCGTCACTTCATTATTTAAAAGCGCTTTTTTCAATGTCGCTAATTGACGAACAACACTGCCATCGATAAGCTTATCACCAATCTTGACAATGATTCCTCCGATAATTTTTTTATTAATTTGTATTTTCAATACGATATTCTTACCAGTTACCAAGCTTAATTTATTTACAAGTGCTGTATGCTGGTCTTCATCTAAAGGCAAAGCCGTGGTTACTTCAGCTTCTACAATGTTGCGAGCCTGATTAGCCAGATTTACATATTCATAAATAATCGTTGGTAAAATGCTTTCCCGCCTTTTATCTACCAGTAACAATAAAAAGTTAAGGACGATTTCATGAACATCTTGTCCGAAAACTTTATGTATCGTTTCTTTTTTCGCTTGAGCCAGTACCTGGGGATGATAAATCAATGTTGATAAGTCGTCATAAGAAGCAATCGTATTTTCTACTAGGCGCAGCTCTTTTTCCGTTATATCCAGCATATCTTTTTCAGCGGTCAATTCATAAAGAGCCTGAGCATATTTCACGGCTAACTGATTAGCTAGCATGGCAGACCACCTATTTTCTGATCATCGAGTTTTTTAATGAAATCAGACACCATCCTAGCATTTACTTCTGTATCCATCTTTTCTGTTACAATTTTAGTTGCAGCTGCCATAGTTAAAGCTACTACTTCACTTCGAAGCTGCGCTAGAGCCAGTTCACGTTCTCTCGCCACTTCTTCTTGTGCTTTTTGCAGAATATAAGCACTCTCTGCTCGCGCAGATTTTAGAATTTCTTCTTTATTTTCTTCTGCCAATTTTTCAGCATTTTCCACAATCGCTTGGGCTTTAGACCGGGCTTCTACCAAGTGTTGTTTATACTCCAACTTCAGCTCTTCAGCTTCTCGCCTTTCAGATTCTGCAGCATCAATCGCATCAGTAATCTTTTTTTGACGTTCTGCCAAAATCTGCATTAGCGGTTTATATGCAAATTTTGCGAGAATGGCAACGAGAAGCAGAAAATTTACAATTTGCGCTAGTAGCGTTCCATTAAAATCAACCAATGAAAGCACCTCCTCTTTGAACGGTATAAAGAAGACACTGGCAAGAAACCTTCATGCCAGCAACCTTATAAAACCTTATTTTATAAACGGATTGGCAAATACCAATACAATAGCAATTACAGCGGCGATGATTGGAATTGCTTCAATCAAACCTACAGAAATCAGCATATTAACCAAAATTGTACCTTTAGCTTCTGGTTGTCTAGCCATTCCCTCAATTGCTTTTGACGTTACAGTACCATTACCTACACCAGCACCAATTGCAGCCAAACCAATGGCAAATCCTGCCCCTAAAACAGAAGCAGCTACGATAATTGCATGTTCCACAATAAAATCCCCCTTAAAATCTTTAATTTATTTGATTAACATCTGTATTCACAGTCTTTGCACCTTATTAGTGACCATCTTGCATTGAGTTTGAAAGATAGGATATTGACAACATGGTAAAGATGAATGCTTGCACAATACCAACAAAAACGCTAAAAGCCAGCCATAATGTAGGCACAAAATAAGGCACCAGCATACCTAATACCAGCAGTAGAATTTCCCCAGCCAGAATATTACCGAATAAACGAAATGATAATGTAATTGGCTTGGCAACCTCTTCAATAATATTAATAACTACAAAAGGTATATAAGGCTCAAAATAATGTTTAATGTACTTTGTAAACCCTTTGTTTTTGATTGCTAGAACATGAACAATTACAATAATCATTAATGCCAGTCCCAGTGTCGTATTAATATCATTAGTCGGCGATGTAAAACCCGGTATTAGTCCAATCTCATTACCTACTACTAGAAACAAAAATAGCGTAATAATGAGCGGAGCTAATTTTTGGCCTCTCGGTCCCATATTTGTTTCCATTTGCTCAATCAAGTACATGACAACCATTTCTAAGAAATTCTGCCAGCCCCGCGGACGAAGTTCCATTCGCCGAGTCGCAGCTATTGCAAGTACAATGACAATTGCCATCGTAATCCAAGTCATGATTAGCGTATCCATATTAAAGGTTAAACCTGCAAAATGGGCTACGGAATGACTTCCAATTTCATGACCGTGTTCCATATCCTCCCTCCTTTCTTTTTAATACAAATATGCTAAAACGCTATTTTTTTTCGCGTCTATGCAACTATGATCTTACGAAAAAGCTTTTGGTTACAATTACAGCAGCCTGTAAGAATAAGACAATCTGCAGCGTAAATAAACCTAATACCACTGAGAAAAAGTCAATTCCTGGTAGTTTTGTTGACATTAGCAGCATCGCAACGATAAACCCCAGGCGTATAAGCCAACCGATTTGCGTATATAGTATTGCCTGTTTTACAGGCATTTCAGAACTTTTTTTCACACGGTAACTCATTAATAACAAATATATTACACTTGTGAAAATCCCGATCATCAATCCAGCAATACTCTCAGGATATCCTGCAAGGTAAGCCGCAGTACAGATCAAAATACCCCATACCATCATTTGCATAATTGTTTTTTTTATTTCAACGATATATTCTTGCATACTGATCCAGAAAGCAAAGAATTACTCTCTATTTCCTCCTACTACTTTCTTATATATGGACCACATTCCCGCAATCATACCAAGTACAATGCCCCATATCGTTCCCCAGGGAGCAGTCATAAAATATGCATCTGCTAACCTGCCCAGCAATATTCCTGCTGCTACAGAGGATACCAAATAAAAGCCAATGGATGCCGCTGTATGAAATGCACCTAGCAATGTATTCTTATCTTTTCCCATGGCATCTACCTCTATGAGAATTATAATATGATTCAAGTCACTTTTTCTGATAATTTAATTTTCGACAATCACTAGGAAACTCCTGCCATTGTCTCTCGATATAATGTACTTTTTTTCACTTTTTACATAAATTTAATGTTATACATAAACAGCTCTAAGATTCCCTTCTTTTATTAGCGGGAGCCTTAGAGCCACAAATTTGGCGAATAGGCGTTCCTAGCACTCAAAAGGAGTAGTCTTCACCTGTGTCAATCTTATTTTATTCTAAGTTCGCAAGCGTTACCAAACTGACTTGGTTTCTCTTGAGAAAAGCCATATTTCCATAAAATCGTTTCTACAATTCGTCTGGAAGCTTGTCCATCACCATAAGGATTGCAAGCATTTGCCATACGATCATATTCTCCGGTATCGGCTAGTAATAATCGTGTTTCTTGATACACTCGCTCTTTGTCCGTACCAATTAGCTTTACAGTTCCAGCTTCAATTGCCTCTGGACGTTCCGTATTATCCCGCAGCACCAACACAGGTTTTCCTAAGGCCGGGGCTTCTTCCTGTACACCTCCTGAATCAGTAAGGACAAGGTAAGAGCGAGCCAATAAGTTGGCGAATGGCTGATACTCTAACGGATCAATTAATTTCACCCTTTCAATACCGCCTAATTCACTATTGACAACATCCCGCACAAGAGGATTTTTATGGACTGGAAAAACAACTTCCACATCATCAAACTCTGTTACAATATCTCGTAAGGCTTGGTATACATGTCTCATGGGTTCCCCTAAATTTTCACGCCGATGTGTCGTTACTAAAATAACCCGCTTGGTTTTATAATCAATATTTGCCAAGACATCCTCAGCAAATCGATAGTTTTTATCCACAGTCGTCAGCAGTGCATCAATTACAGTATTGCCAGTAACAAAAGTAGTATCAGCTGGTATTGCTTCACGCATCAAATTTTCTTTTGCTGTTTTCGTTGGAGCAAAATGGATATCCGTCAAGGATCCTGTTAATTTACGATTCATTTCTTCTGGAAATGGTGAATATTTATTATGAGTCCTAAGGCCAGCTTCTACATGACCAACAGCTGCTTGGTGGTAAAAGGCAGCCAATGCTCCCGCAAAGGTAGTGGTTGTGTCTCCATGCACCAGAACAATATCAGGCTTTTCCTTACTCAATACTTCATTCAACCCGTACATCGCCTTAGAAGTGATATCAAACAAGGTCTGTCCTTGGGACATAATATCCAAATCATAATCTGGCATAATGTGAAACAACTGTAGTACTTGGTCTAACATCTCTCTATGTTGGGCAGTAACTGCTACAATCGGTATAATATGTTCGGAATGCTTGTTAAGTTCTAAAATCACCGGAGCCATTTTTATTGCTTCGGGCCTTGTCCCAAATACGGTCATTACTTTAATACGTGACATATACATACTCCCCCTTTAATCCACTTGAAACATATTAAAAACACGAAGATGCAAAGAATAGTAAACAACATCTCTCCAAGTGAAGCACCTTCTAATGAGATATAGAATAAAATGGGCAGGCATAATGCCCGCCCAAAATGTATCCTCAGTGACTTTCAATTGACTTCGTTGCCTTTAGGACACCTATTTTTTTCGCCCCAACAAAGGCAATCCCAAGCAATGCAACAATAATAAACGCCCCAAAGGATTTATTCACCTCGGTTAAAGCAATAGCACTCAAACCTAAACAGCCGCTCATAACATACATTAATAATACAGCTTGCTTTTGTGTAAGCCCCATCTCTAATAATCGATGATGCAAATGCCCTTTATCAGGTTTAAAAATAGGACGTCCACTCATGTAACGGCGAATAATTGCAAAAGCCGTATCCAAAATTGGCAAACCTAACGCTACAATCGGTACAATCAAGGCAATGGTAGCCGCACTTTTCACAGTACCAAGAATGGATATTGCAGCTAACATATATCCTAAAAACATACTTCCTGTGTCACCCATAAATATTTTGGCAGGATTGAAATTATGCTGTAAAAACCCTAATGCACTCCCAGCTAACGCTGCGGTTAACACAGCCACAGTCCAAAAATTTTGCTGCAGCGCCACTAACAAAATCGTTACTGACGCAATGGTAGATACCCCTGCCGCCAATCCGTCCAATCCATCAATCAAGTTAACTGTATTCGTTAAGCCAACCACCCACAAAATAGTCAGTGGTATTGCCAAGTATTCTACATAAATCATTTCTCCAAAAGGATTGGTTAACCATTCAATCTTAATATCGAACATGACAAGTACAACCGCTGCTATGATTTGACCTAACAGCTTCACCCTTGCCGGCAACGGTTTCAAATCATCAATAATACCTACGATTAAAATGACTGTACCGCCTACCAACAGTCCCATAACTTCACGACTTACATACATACTTGCTAACACAGCCAGCACAAAGGCTGCATATATAGCTAATCCTCCCATCCGGGGAATGGGTTTCGTATGCACTTTTCGATCATCTGGAGCATCCAAAGCTCCGACTTTTATAGCAAAATCTTTTACCCGCGGTGTTGCAAAGTAAGCAACCGCTAAAGCAATCGTAAACGCCACAATATATGTTTGCATAATCAGCACCTCATTTCTACGCAACAATCCCATTTTACATCACGCTAATACCCTTGTCAAACGGATTCTACTTTAGTGAAAATATCCGTTTCGCTTCAAACGCAATAGCCTTTTCGTTTGAGTTTAGCTATATGCCCTTCTAATAATACTTCCATATTAACATGATACTTTTTTGCCAAAATATACATCATGGTAAAACAACATTGCGCCACGTCTAAAAGCTCATAAGCACAACCTAACAAAGCAGCCTGAACACCTAATTCTGGTCTTTCACCTGATGCCCCTGAT
>CAMKSY010000037.1 GCA_946415545.1 uncultured Pelosinus sp.
AAATCGCCAGCAATGCCGGCATTGCCACTAGAATCAGCGACCAAGCTGCTGCTGCTGCCCAAAATGGCGGAAACTCCATCCAAGCCGCTATCCGACAGATGGATACGATTAATCAAACCGTTACCGAATCTGCTAAAGTTGTCACGAAACTAGGTGAGCGTTCCCGAGAAATTGGTCAAATCGTTGATACCATCTCCAATATCGCTAATCAAACCAATCTTCTTGCATTAAATGCAGCCATTGAGGCAGCACGGGCTGGAGAACAGGGCAGAGGTTTTGCCGTTGTAGCAGAGGAAGTTCGCAAGCTGGCGGAACAATCCCAAGGAGCAACAAAACAAATTGCATCTCTCATTCAAGAGATACAAAATGAAACAGACAATGCAGTTGCTGCTATGAATGACGGAACCCGCGAGGTGAAGCTGGGTACCGATGTGGTAAATACTGCCGGCGGAACTTTTACGGAAATTTCCAACTTCGCAAATCAAGTCTCCAACCAAGTGAAGGATATTGCCTCTGCTATTGAGCGCGTAGCTGCTGGCAGTGAAGAAATGGTGGTTTCAATCCGTGAGATAGAAACCATCAGTAAGGACAAAAGCGTACAAACCCAAACCGTCTCTGCGGCAACAGAAGAACAGTCAGCATCCATGGAAGAAATCGCATCCTCCAGCGAAGCACTGGCCCATCTAGCAGAAGAACTTCAAGTAACAATCGCTACCTTCAAACTCTAAGAAAATTACTTCAAGATTTTAAAAATAAAGTTTAATAAACCGCCAAGATACTAATAAGCGCATGTTTGACAACTCTAACTTGTCAAACATGCGCTTACCGTTTTCTAGCTGCCTTCAACTAGCAGCAACATGTAAGCATTACGATACCTCATCAAATGACAGCGATTTTTTTGGACAAACATCAATACATTCCCCACATTTGATACAATCTGAATCGATAAGCTGTGATCCTTTTGCTTTATATGGCTCAAGCTGCATAGGGCATGCTTTTGCACACAGCTTACAACTTACACAAGTATTCGCTACTGTCAGAGGCTTCCTATCATCTGAAACCCAAGAAGCTAATGTCCCCATGGGGCAGAAATTACACCAGGTACGAGGGCTGTACAGCACGGCAAGAACCGCCCCAAACAGCGTTGTAATTAAAATAATTTTTAGAAATACCAAGCCAATGGCATTTAAATTTGGCCATGCATAGTACATCTGCACTCCAAAAACAATAAAAATAACTAATAACATGAAGCTTCGAAACCAAGTTGATTTAGCCCATTGTGGGACGTGCTTTCGAGGGTTTATTTTAGCAAAAACGTTATCCCAAAGACTTCCCCTAGGGCAATAAGATCCACACCATTCCCTGCCTCTCTTTAATGCTACAATTACAGGTGCTAACATACAGACTAATGCTATAACGCCAAGAGCCCGCCAGACGAAAAAACCCGCAAATAGATATAGTAATAGAATGCTAAATCCATGTTTTTTCCAAATTAAACGCATTAATTACACTTCCTTTTTTACACCCCCCATAGGGGTAGGGTATGTAACCTATTATAACTTTTTATATTTAATTTGTATATCCTCCTATAAACTTTTACAAAATATTTTAAGATCCTTCCTTTGATGGTTTATCCCACGCTTCTATGCTTTTACAATATCCTGTCCAGCTATTCCTTGACATATATAGCAATTTACTGCAAAATAAAATTACTACTCCCCTCCCCAGGGGGCACTACGGAGGTAATACAATGCCAAATACTAAAGTTCAAGAAGAAGTGCTGAATCGACTACGTAATGTTAAAGGTCATGTTGCCGGAATAGAGCGTATGGTTGGTGACAATGCTCAATGTAAAGATGTTCTTCTCCAGCTATTGGCTATACGTTCTTCAATAGAAAAGATAGGAATATTTATTTTAGAAAATAATGCTGCCGATTGCCTTATGTCAGAGAACATACCCCCAGAGGAAAAAGAAAAAGTAAATCAATTAATCAAAAATATAGTTGCTTTCTTAAAGTAATTTATCCTCTTAACGGATAATACTATGTTGCTATTTTTCCCTTATCAATTGTAGATTGCTGCTAGTTCTTTACTCATATCCTTTAACCATAATTATAAAGTCCACCAAGGTGCCTATGCATAGCTCTTGGTGGACTTTTTGATTATAATATCTTTGCTCCTGGGGGCCAATGGATTGCATTGCCGCTCACGCTGAGCGCTGCTTCGGCAATTCCTTCACTCATGGTAGGATGGGCATGGATTGTGGCAATCACTTCATCTACCGTTGCTTCCAGATTCATTGCCAAAGCAATTTCTCCAATCAAATCAGTAGCTCTTGGTCCAAAAATATGTCCGCCTAGAATTTCTCCACTTTTTTCAGCGACAATTAATTTAATCAGACCAGACTCACATCCTTCAATGAGGGACTTTCCATTTGCCATTAAAGGAAATAAGCCAACTTTATAGGATATCCCCTGAGCTGCTGCTTCATCTTCCGTAAGTCCCACACCTGCAACTTCTGGAATGGTATAAATGCAAGAAGGGATGACGTAAGGATTGTAGAAAGGACGATGACCTAACGCATATTCAACGGCTGCAACGCCTTGGGCAGATGCAGCATGCGCCAGCATCATCTGCGCATTGCAGTCGCCGATTGCATAAATATGAGGTATATTCGTGGAAAAATATTCATTTACAACAATTCTCCCCCGCTCCATTTGGATTCCCACTTCTTCAATCCCCATATTATGAATGCTGGCTTTACGCCCTGTGGCCATCAAGATATATTCTCCTGCTACTTCCTGCCTTTTACCAGCAGTTTCCACCACGGCACTTAATCCCTCAGAGGTTGGCAGTATTTCTTTTAATCCTGCTTCCAGCATAAAATCGATGTTGCATTTTGTTAACTTTTCCTTTACTCTCTTGGCAATTTGACGATCGACCATCGGTAATATTTCCGGCAGCATCTCGACAATTGTGACCTTTGTACCAAAAGAGCTATATAATGATGCAAACTCTGTACCAATGACACCACCGCCAACAATAATCAAGGACTTTGGCACTTTAGGTAAACTTAAGGCTGCCGTACTGTCAATGACTCCAGCACTATTTGCACCGGGTACAGGGATTTTACTGGGAACAGAACCGGTAGCCAGTACAATAATATCCGCATCAAGAGTTACAGTCCTCTCCCCTACGACCTGAACTTTGTGGGCATCCTGCAACACTGCCCGCCCGCTGTGAGTCTTCACTCCATGAGCTTTTAAGAGTCCCTTTACTCCTTGAACCAGACGATTTACAATCGCATCCTTATGAGCCATAAGGGCTGGCCAATCCAAGGATATCCCCTCGACGTGCAGTCCATTATTTGCTTCTTCCTGCACAGTATGGTACAGCTTGGCAGTATGGAGAAGGGCTTTGGTGGGAATGCAGCCCACATTTAAACATGTCCCACCCATTTTTTCCTTTTCAACAATATGAACCTCAGCCCCCAGTTGTGCCGCGCGAATGGCTGCCACATAGCCCCCGGGACCGCCTCCAACAATAATTACTTTTTTTTTCATGTTTTCTCTCCATTTGTTTTTTCTATGACTTAGAATTAGCTGAAAAATTCATCACCGCTTTTAAAGCCAAGACCGGGATGGATATCAAAACGAACCGCGCCCACATTTGCTTTGTTCTGGACAGACTTGGTGACCGCAGCCGTTCCAATACTGCCAAAACCACCACATAATTCAAGAGATGTAATTCCCTGATCCACCAGCTCTTTGGCAACTTTTTCAGCTTCTTTATAGTCTTTGACTCCCACTACAGTTAAGTGAACCTCGAGTGTTTTCACAATAGATCGATGGTGGATAGGATCAGCCTCTGGGGCTATAAATATAAAGGCAGCTTGAAGAGCCATACTATCTACCTCCTACTCTTTTTTGATTCACTACGAAAGGTTTTTGCATAACATTGTCCGGCATGATAGGAACTCCGCACCATTGGACCGGAAACAACTTGGCTAAAGCCAATCTCATATGCCTTCTCTTCCCACATTTTAAAAGCGGTGGGATGGATATATTCCATAATAGGGTGATGCTGGGCAGACGGGCGAAGATACTGTCCAATGGTCAGGATTTGGCAGCCCACTGCTTTTATATCAACCATGGTTTGCAGCACCTCGTCATGTCCTTCTCCCAACCCAAGCATAATACCCGCTTTGGCAATATTTTTACCACTGGCACTAACCCGTTTGAGTAGTTGAAGAGACCGTTCGTAGATCGCCTGTGGCCGCACATCTTTATATAAGCGTGGCACGGTTTCGATATTATGACTAATTACCTCTGGCCTCGCATCAATAATCTGCTTTAGTGATGCAAACTGTCCCAAAAGATCGGGAATCAGCACTTCGACTTTCGCTGTCGGCAATGCTTGACGAATCTCCTGAATGGTTTTAGCAAAATGTCCTGCACCACCATCAGGCAAATCATCTCTTGTGACAGAGGTTACCACCACATAGGCAAGGTTCAACTGCTTGGCAGACAATGCCACCGCCTTAGGTTCTTCCTTGTCCACAGGCAAGGGCAACTGTCCATGCTCTACGGCACAAAATCGGCAATTGCGAGTGCATATGTTTCCCAAAATCATAAATGTACAAGTCTTCTGGGAAAAACATTCTCCGATGTTGGGGCAATTTGCACTTTCACATACCGTATGCAAATTGCCTGCATTCAGCATAGACTGCATCTGGGCAAGATCATCCTGATTGGGTGCCGGAACAACTAACCATGCCGGTCTCAGCATAGTGGACCATCTCCTTTATCCGCTCTACACTCACTAGCTCTGTTTGTATTTCAAATAATTCTTCAAATTGTTTTCGCAATTGCCTCCGTACCGCTCTAGGATCTACCCTTTCCAATATTCGTGACATAGAGGTGACTCCCAAGGATGTAATGCCGCAAGGTACAATAAGAGAAAAATGAGTTAGATCGGGGCAGACATTTAGAGAAACGCCATGCATCGTGACCCATTTACGGATCGCAATGCCAATTGCCCCAATTTTTTTATTCTCTACCCATACTCCCGGATATTCTTTTTTGCGCGTCGCTGCAATCCCAAAACACGCCAGTGTTCGAATCAATACTTCTTCCATTTTATTGGCGTAAGCATGAACATCCTTCTGCACTCCAGTTAAACCAATGATAGGATAACAGATCAATTGCCCCGGACCATGATAGGTAATGTCCCCGCCCCGGTTTGACTCAAACACTTTGATGTGCTGCTCATCTAACACCTGTTGACTGGCTAACAGATGATTGGAACTTCCTTTTTTTCTTCCTATAGTAAAGCAAGGCTGATGCTCGAGGAGAAGCAGCGTATCCGGGATAGCCCCCAGCTGCCTGCCTCTATTCAATGTCTCTTGCAAGTGAAGAATTTCATCGTAGCTGCAAACTTCAAGTTCTATACAGTATCCCTTGCGTACCATCCTGCATCCTCCTATTAAATCAAGGCTTGATACGGCTTTTTAATCAGTTTTAAGAGTAATCCCAAGAATTCAGCCGCAGGCGCCCCATCAATAACCCGATGATCAAAGGATAAAGAAAGTCCGATCATTGGTCTAATTACAATTTCTCCATTTTCTACTACCGGTGTGTCTACCGTTCTGCCTACTCCTAAGATCGCTGCTTCCGGCTGATGAATGATAGGGGTAAACCAATCAACGGATTGATATGCACCGATATTCGTAACCGTAAAGGTTCCTCCCCGCATTTCATGCGAACCTAACTGGTTGTCTCTTGCCCGTAAGGATAGGTCTTTAATTTCTCGGCTAATTTGAGAGATGGCCTTGATATCTGCATGTTTCACTACTGGTACAACTAACCCTTGACTAATGGCAACAGCAACCCCTACATGGACTTCCTTATAATTTCTAATATTTTTGTCAACCAATGCGATATTAATATGTGGCGACATTCTAAGTGCCACAGCAACAATTTTCACCAGCATATCTGTAATGGTGATTTTAACTTCCGCTTCTTCATTAATGGTCTTTCGTAAGGCCAGCAATGCAGAAAGATCCGTACTGACATGGTAATTGACTTTTGGTGCAACGGACCAGCTATGAGACATATTATCACCGACGGCTTTTCGCATGCCAGCATAAGGGGTCAGAGTAAAGTTCTCTTGCTCTTCGCTGGGAGCAGGACTGCCACTGCTCTTTGGTGTGCTAGCCTGTTGAGAACTGCTACCTTTGGCAATATATGCAAGAACGTCATCTCGGACAATGCGCCCCGATGGACCCGTACCAGTAATTTGCGTAAAATCCACATTGTTTTCCTTGGCCAACTTGCGGGCTAAAGGAGAAGCCTTCACTCTCTTTCCCGTAACTTCATGGCTGCCACTATCTGCCTGCTTCGTTTCGGAAATCACTGGTTCTGCAGCAGGTACTGCTTTGCTCGCAGCTTTTGCACCTTGAACGGCTTCACCTTCCATACCAATGACACCCAGTAAAGCACCAACGGGAAGTTCTTCTTCCTCTTGGGCAACAATCCTGAGCAGCACGCCATCCGCTGGAGCATCAATGGTATTGGTCAGTTTATCCGTCATTACCTCCAGGATAATATCCCCCTTACTGACTGCATCCCCTTCATTCTTTAACCACTTCACAATGGTCCCTGTTACCATGGACAGACCCATTTTCGGCATAGTAATTTCTACTGCCATATGTTCGCACTCCTTTATCACTTTATACGCTATGTGTCCTTTTTGAACCGCAGAGAACACAGAGAAAAATAGATACGATTATAAAATATTCCTCGGCGCGCTCTGTGCCTCTGGGGTTCAAGCATTTTGCCCCCGCGTTCTTTCACTAAAAAATCTTTCTCTATTTTTAAAATAAGCTCTTTACTGCTGCTACGATTTTGGTTTCGTTGGGTAAGTAAACAGCTTCTAGTTTCGCATTAAAGGGAACGGGAATGTCAAGAGCAGTGACCCGCACAATGGGAGCATCGAGCAAATCAAAACCTTCTTCCACAACAATGGCTGCGATCTCACCAGCAAAACCGCTGGTACGAACCGCTTCATTTACCACCACGAGTCTGTTTGTCTTTGCAACAGACTGCAAAATACATTCCTTATCTAAAGGAACCAGCGTACGCAAATCAACGACTTCTGCACTAATTCCTTCCTTTGCTAATTGTTCAGCAGCAGCTAAGGCTTTATGAACCATCCATGACCAGGCAACAATGGTTACATCTGATCCTGTTCTTTTTATATCTGCTTTGCCCAGAGGAATGACATATTCACCTTCCGGTACCTCACCGCTCATGGCTAATAGCTGCTTATGCTCAATATACATGACAGGGTTATCATCGCGAATGGCTGCCGCCATTAAGCCTTTTGCATCGGCTGGGGTTGAAGGCATAATTGTTTTTATTCCGGGTATATGAGTGAACCACGCTTCGATACATTGGGAATGCTGAGCCGATGCCGTCATACCGCCGCCGCAAGGAGTCCGTACCACCATAGGGACTTTTGCTTTGCCCCCAAACATATATCGCATCTTTGCAGCCTGGTTGAACAATTCATCCATACATACACCCATAAAGTCAATGAACATAATTTCAACAACTGGGCGCAGTCCGGCGGCAGCTGCACCAACAGCATGACCGACAATCGCTGTTTCGCTAATCGGTGTATCCAAAACCCGACCAGGAAATTCATCAAATAATCCTGCCGTAACTCCAAAGCAGCCTCCAAATTTTCCTACATCTTCACCTGCAATATATACCTTGGCATCCCTGTGCATTTCTACTCTCATACCATCCCGAATGGCTTCGGCATATGTCATCTTTTTCATTTTCTTCATCCTTTCTTTGTTCTGTATCAATCAAACTACCGATTCTAAATAGCAATCGTCAACAATGCAGCGGCAAATCAGGGAGCATACACATCATCTAGAACATCTTCTGGACTTGGTTCGGGACTATTTTCGGCAAATTCAACCGCCGCATCAATTTGCCCTTGTATCTGTTGTTGTATTTCCTTGAGTTCCATATCTTTGGCAAATTTCAGGACCTTTAATTTTTCTTCTAATTTTAGTATGGGATCTTTTTTTAACCACTCTTCTTGTTCTTGGACATCTTTATATAAACCAGCATCTCCTTGGAAATGTCCATAATGTCTCCATGTTTTGCATTCAATCAAGCTTGGGCCTTCACCCTTTCTCGCACGACTGATTGCATCCTTTGCTGTCTCATAAACAGCAGCAACATCATTACCATCGATTGTGACTCCCGGAATACCATAAGATATGGCCCGCTGAGAAATATCCACAATATTCATATGATCTTTCTGATTCATAGAAATACCAAAACGGTTATTCTCACAGACAAAAATCACTGGCAGCTTCCAAACCGATGCCAGATTTAATGCTTCATGAAAAGTACCTCGATTCGAAGCAGCATCACCAAAAAAACATACGGAAACGGCGTCATTCTTTAGATACTGATTGGCAAATGCAGCACCAACAGCAATGGGCTGCCCTGCGCCAACAATACCATTAGCCCCCAAAATACCCAAATCCACATCCGCAATATGCATAGACCCGCCTCGGCCTTTGCAATACCCTGTCACTTTAGCAAATAGTTCTGCCATCATCTTATCCACTTGTCCGCCTTTGGCGATTAGATGACCATGACCTCGATGGGTACTGGTGATATAATCTTTATTGGTCAGGCTGGCACATACGCCTGTAGCCACAGCCTCTTCTCCGCTATACAGATGAACAAAGCCAGGAAGCCTGCCTGCTGCAAATAATTCCGCTGCCTTATCTTCAAATTTACGGATCGTCAGCATTGTTTTATAAAAATCCAATAATTGTTCTTTCGTAACATCGCCCATATCATAACCCTCCTAAACTATTTGACTTTTCTTATTACTCAGATATTTTTTATGAATGCTCTACTGTATAACGGATAAAGAAATAAAGATCAATCCTCTCCTTTCATGTAAGTAATTCACTCGTAAGCTGCTTTTACTTCTTCACATACCATTATGTTGCAATTTTCATACCAACACTTTACAGATAATAAAAGCTATCGAAGCACAGAGATGCAGAGAACACAGAAAAGGAATCGATAAAGTAATTTCCTCTCCGTGTTCTCTGTGTTCTTTGTGGTTCAAAATTCCTTTTTACAGCACTGTACATCCATTTATCAATCCAACTTATCGCTTCTAAAATAAAAAAAACCACCTAGTTAGGTAGTTTTTTACATAAATGAACTGTAGCGTGAATGTCGTAACGGTGTATTACAGCGCTACACCTCGCTACACTTATTTCTTTAATATTGTATTGCATACAATTGCATCTTTCGATAAACCGTGGTACGGGCTACGCCCATTCGTTTGGCAATATGACTAATATTTCCGTTACACTCATGAAGCAGTGTAATGATCTCTTCTCGTTCTGTTTTTTCATTCTCCCGCCTGCGCTGTTCCTTAAAAGAACTTCTTTGTTTTGACAGTTCTGTCAGCTCTTCGCAGCAATGATACACATCGGCAGGCAAATGTACTAAGGATATTGTCCTTCCCTTAACCAGATGGATCATTCGTTCTGCTACATTATGGAGTTCACGCACATTCCCCGGCCAGCTATATTTTTTTAAACAATGCAGTACTTCCGGCTCCAGGTCAAATTCATATTTTCGGTCTTTGCTCAACTGTTGCAAAAAGGAAGTGAGCAGTAAGATGATGTCTTCTCCCCGTTCACGTAAAGGAGGTATAGTAACAGAGATTACATTGAGGCGATAATAAAGATCTTGCCTAAAGTTCCCCGTTCTCACTTCTTTCAGGAGATTTTTATTAGTAGCACAAATGATTCGTACATCTGTAGCAATTATTTTATCGCTGCCAATTCGATTTATCTTCTTTTCCTGCAGTACCCGCAGTAAGGATACTTGCTGTTCTAATGGCATGTCACCAATTTCATCTAAGAATAGCGTTCCACCTGCCGCCAGCTCAAATTTTCCTGGACGCCCCCCTCGCTTGGCACCTGTAAAAGTTCACTGCCAATCAAGTCCCGGGGGATTGCACCACAATTCACAGCAATAAAAGGTCCCTTACATCTAGCACTTTGGTTATGAATCGCCTGAGCAAATAATTCCTTTCCAGTGCCGCTCTCCCCTTGCAAAAGTATATTGGAACTGCTTTCAGCCGCTAATACTGCTACTCCCATCACTTCACGCATAGAAGAACTAGTACCAATAATATCATTAAATGTGAAATCTGCATTATGGGCACTAGAGCAATTTGCTGAACTCTTGCTTTCTTGAATCGGATGCAGGATCACTACACCACCGCTCACTCCTCCCTGATCATCAGCAACAATTTCACCTGATGCCAAACAATGATTTGTTCCCTTAAAACCAGGCACTGACAGCTTAATACCAGAATAGGATTTTTTATGATGCAGCATTTCTTTTGTAACAGGTGATATCTCTTCAAAAATAGTATCAATCGAGCAGCCAATCATGTTTTGGTCACTGCGATTGAGCATTTGTTTCGTAATGGTATTTACATCTTTAATAATTCCACATTTATCAATGAGGATCACACCGTCGGACATGGCATTAAAAATACTTTCTAGATGTTTATTCACCAAGATCATTTCATTTTGTTTCTGCTGCATCTTCAGCTGCATGGAAATTGCCTCTGAAGCTGCAGCCACCATACCCAAAGTATGAGAATTTTTCTCATGTACAGGCCCGGAAATATCTAGTACGGCAACCATTTCTCCTTGTTTATTAAAAATGGGTGCTGCCGAACAAGTCCAGCAGTGATGCGGTTGCGAGAAATGTTCCCAGCCTGATACTTGGGCGGGCTTTCCCGTAGCCAGGGCGAGTCCAATTGCATTTGTCCCTACGCTTGCTTCTGACCAATTGGCTCCAAGAACAAAGTTAAGATATTGTGCACTCTTTAAACGTTCCTTATCACCAAAAGATTCTAATATATATCCTTTAATATCTGCCAATACAATAATGAACCCCGTATTGGAAAACGTTTTGTAAAGATTTTTCATAAAAGGATTGGCAATGCGAATCGTTCTTTCGTTCTTATCTAGCAGTTCTTTAAGTTCATTACGCCCTAATTCAATTTGCCCCCGGCCTTCAGTAGGGTTCATATTTCGGTTGGCACATTTTTCCCATGACTTAGCAACTAAAGGCGAAACGATTCCTGCTGCGATTTTTCCTGAACGAATAAATTGATTCCAAGCTCCCCCCATATTCTGACCAACGGGTTCACCGAGAACATTTATATCCATGAACTCTTCCCTCCAATCACTACGCAAAGCCTCTTACTAATCTTTTGTTTCAAATTCTAGTCTTAGAAAACCACAATATCTTTAAGGTGATCAATGTGTAAACAAACAACACTATTATTAAAAATTCTATGAAATACTGCATTACTTCATTACTTGTCACCTATATTCCTGCCATTAAAAAAAATTCTTCTATGAATACAATGTATCCATCCATACGATAGAATACAGTAACATTATATTTAGGAGAAATCATAATGAAAAGTTTGTTATACTCCTGCGCAAGATGGGATATACATTACACCGTTATTGTGCAAATTGTAATACTCAATACTAAAGATAAGAGCTCGTGAAAGTTACATGTTTTTTCTTTTATTATCACATATCTTTTTTACATAGAACTGCTCCTTAGATTTCTCTCTAAAAATAAGCATCCTGAAGTATCCATAATATTATCGGCAATCCTTCGTACTTGCTGCGCCTTGCCTGAAAAATATAGCCTTCCTTTTCCCGTCTTGCCATTATCATTTAAAATCTCAGCATTGCTAAGGACATTCCTAATTTGTCTTGCTGTGTCTTCTGCTGGATCAATCACCCTCACTTGATCCCCCATGAATGCTTTTATGAGTCCATTTATATACGGATAATGAGTACAGGCTAATAATAATGTATCAATTTTTTCTTTTCTAAAAAGAGTTAGGTATTCAGCAATTGCATCTTCTATTTCTATACCAGTCAACTTTCCTTGTTCAATGAGAGATGCAAATTTAGGACAAGCCTGAGTGTACACCTTGCTCTCTGGTTTTAATGCTGATAAGGTTTTATGGTGCATCCCACTCTGAATTGTCACCTCTGTTCCAATAACACCGATACGTTTATTGGTACTGGCAGCTATCGCTTGCTGTGCCCCTGTGCTCATTCCTACTATTTTAAAGTCATGATTCTTCTGGAACTCTTCTAATCCCAGTACAGTGATGGTATTACAGGCACTTACAGCTATTTTTACATTACAGTGATCAAAAAAAGACAGCATTTGATTTACAAATTCTCGTATTTCCCATGGATATCGAGGGCCGTATGGAGCACGTGCCGTATCCCCAAAGTAGATAATATCCTCATTTGGCAATATTTTTTTTATCTGACTGTAAACACTAAGACCTCCAATACCTGAATCAAATATTCCAATTGGTAAGCTGCTTTTCATGCTATCTCCTCCTTAATTAAAATAAAAAAAATCCAGCAAAGCAATCCTTGATAAAAGGATTGCTTTGCTGGATTTCATTTACGTTAATAATAAATGAAACAGCCACATATTTTTTTGAGAGTACCATTACTCTGTCATTTGTACATGAATGCCTTTTTTTATACTGTTATATTTTTTTTGTGCATCTTTAAATGCTACAATAATCGCTTTCTGAGAAGCACCAAAATAGCGATTTTCCAATTCCGTTCGAATGATCTCACTATCTGTTGTTAAACTCTTATTATTTAAAATCGTTGTAATAAAATCGTTCGTTAGACTGATTGCAAATGTACTGCTGCACGTAATAATGTTTCCAGAGTCCTTATCTACTACGAAACAAATAGAAAAACGTCCATATTGATGAGTTACTGCATCATTTTGCGGTGACTTGGCATCACCCACAATGCAAATGGTATTAGATCCAAACATAGAATTCACCTACAATTCTTATGTTTTAAGGATAACATCGCAGATAATAAATTGTCAATACCATTACAAATCCTACAGCAAATACAAAAGAACAATCCCTATCAAATTCTCTTATTAGCTAAATAATACCATGATGGAGTGGCTAACTGTATATACTACAAGCACACCTGCAAGAATTACGGCTGGACTTTCCTTCCAGCTTTCTTCTGTTTCATTCATTGTTATCATCACATCCTTGTTTATCCTTAGCGTTCTGCCTTTATTATTGCCACATATAGGATAAATATTACAATTCAATAAAAATAACTTACAGGCTCTAAAAAATAAAGATGGATTTCTTATATAATCACCTCTCCCGGTTAGAGAACGTGATTATATGAGAAATCCATCATCCTTTATTATTTCAAAAAATTACTTAACTAGCTCCTAAATGAACACAACAGGAACTTGTTTTCTCAACTAAAATAGGGCTCGGTTTTCCTATATAGTATCCTTGTACATAATCCAAACCAATTCGTTTGGCTTCTAAAAAGATAGATTCTGAGCTAACGTATTCAGCGATGGTTCGAATACCAAGCTGCTTTGCAAAATATACGATGCTTTCAACAATAGCGACCATTGCAGGATTGGTTCCAATTTCACTAATTAGTGAGCCATCAATTTTAATATAATGAGCTCCCATATTAAGAATGTAAGCAAAATTTGAATAACCGCTGCCAAAATCATCAATTGCGATTTTGGCACCAAATTCTTTTATTTTCTTGATAAAAAAAGTTAAATCCTCTGGGTTCTTGAATTCTTCTGATTCAACAAATTCAAAAGTGACTCTTTTCGCTATGCAAGAGTCCTCCAATAATTCTCCAATTAACTCTTGTACTCCATGATCTAGAATATCCGCAGCACTTAAATTGATGGAAAAATCAACATCTTTGTCCGCTAAGTGATTAAAAGATTTTTCTAGGACCACTTCTGTCAGGCGAGGATACAGTTTAGTTTTCTTAATAATAGGCAAGAATCTTCCAGGTGAAATCACTTGCCCATCCCGGCCAAGCAGACGAACCAATACTTCATATTTACTAATTTCAGAAGTAAGAGTATTCATGATCGGCTGATAGTATACCATGACTCGATCTTCCTGTATTGCATCTTGTACTTCATGTATCCAATGAAGATTATTACGATGAGTCTCTTTCATAGGCAAATCATCATGATATACTTTTAGCGGCAAACAGTATTGCCTGGCGTATTCCAAAGCCATTTGTGCTTTTTCCAAAGGCTTATCCTTGGTAATGGCAATACCAATTGTAACAAAAAGATATGAACTATGCCCATGAATTTTAAAAGGCACTTTTTCGATTACATTATGAATATTCAGCATCCAATCACTAAAACTCTTCTCATCCCCCTCATTAGCTAGGATAGCATATTCATCACCTGCTAAGCGGTATAATTTATAGTGATATGGTTCTATCAGCTTCATCAGACGTTCTGCCAGCTCCAGCAATAAATCATCTCCTGCCTGATAGCCGTAAAACTCATTAATCGTGCGAAATTGTTCTACATTAATAATTGCTAAATGAGGCTCTCTTGTATCTTTCATATCTTCATTTAGCTGCAGCCGATTGGGAGTTGTCGTAAGTTGATCCGTATAGATCTGCTTTTGCAGCTGTACTGCCTTCTCCTGTACCCGTTCTTCTAGGTTTCTATTAAGTTCCTGCACTTCTTGCAAGGCTTGCTGTCGCAGCATCTTTTCATTCGACAGTGCAAGCAGCATCTCATTCATCTCTCCTGCCAAAATAGCAATTTCATCTGTTCCTGATACGCGTAGCGTTGACGACAAATCCTGGGTCTTGGTTATATAGACGATACTCCGAATTAATGAATACAAACGACGAAATAATATTTTTTCTAATACCATCGGTAAAAGAAAACTAAAAATCAGACCACTACACAATATCAAAATAGCTCCATAATAGATACTTTTTCGACCGATTAGATGTAAATGCTGCTCCTCTAAGTAAGGCATCGTAAGAGCAAGATTCTCATAATTACCCGTAGCTGAATTTTTGATAAAGATTTGTTTTTCCTCAAATTGCTGATCCAATGAATAATGTAAGGAAGCATATACACAAAAAATAAATAGACCAAAGGTTACGATCACGAGCATTGAAATTTTGGATCGCAGGGTCAACTCTATCATCTCCTATTTCCCTGTAATGAGTAATTCTTATGTCTCGGCAATATGAAAGCCACAGTAGCACAGAAAATAAAGAACACGAAATAAAGCACCTGCTATAGAAAGCGGGTGCCAATTAAATAATTCACAATGTAATTATATTCGCAACCAGGCAGTCATAGACAATCCCTTAGACCCACGGCTTTGCGTCCTTACCTTTCGATAAGTTTGCCCAATATTAACTTTTGAAATTTTTGTCAAATTATACATTTAATTGTATTGCCTTATTATTATTAAGTCAAGTAAAACTTAAGGACTAAAGTCCTCCAAGAAAGGATCTTGCTTAAAATAATAAAGACACAATGCCCCAGATAGAGCATTGTGCCTTTCAATTTAATATACAGGAGTGCAAAAATCAGAATATGTCTTTATCTTGGATGTAGCAACCTGGAAGAATAATTCTTTTAAGTTACGGCATACAGGGCCTTGATGGCCATTGCCAATTTTTCGGTCATCCACTTCAACAACTGCCACCACTTCCATCGCTGTACCGCTGAAGAAAACTTCATCCGCTGCATATAACTCCGTTCTGGTAATACTGCGCTCAATCACTTCAATACCAAGCTCTTGACGTGCCAAACGCATGACTGTATCTCTGGTAATACCTTCCAAAATATTGTCAGATGGAGGCGGAGTAATCATTTTTCCATTGCGAACCATAAATACATTTTCCCCCGGCCCTTCACAAACATGGCCATTGCGTGTTAAGAATAATGCCTCATCATACCCTTTTCTCACTACTTCTAAGGAAGCCAGAGCCGAATTAAGATAAGCAGCTGTAGGCTTAGTACGAGGTGGCAGCATATTATCCCCTAAGCGTTCCCAAGAAGTAAATGCGGCTCGGAGCTCATCTTTGCCAGTAAAATTCCCCATCGGCTGACAATAGATCACAATTCGATTGTCATCATCTAATAAGCTGGGAGCAACATGATTGGAACCTTTAAATGCAACTGGTCTAATATAGGTTGTCGTCTTAAGATTATTTTTCTTAAGCAGTTCAATGGTAGCTTGGCATAGCTCATCTACCGTATAAGGAATAGGAATATACAACACTTTGCAGGATTGCAGAAGACGTTCATAATGCTCCCTCAACCGAAATACATATAGTTGGTTTTCATTCTCATCCCAATAAGCCCGTATTCCTTCAAAACAACCAAGCCCATAATTAAATCCTTTACAACGTACACTAATGTGTACTTCGCTCTCCAAAACAATTTTCCCCTCATAAAAAACGTACATATTTTCCATTATAGTCCCCCCTCATTCTAATGCATTCTTTTTAAAAAACGATCTATATTAACCTCAAACAGACAAAGGATGAACAAAACGATAGACCTTTAGCAATATCAGCCACTTGGTCATGAAAGACTCACATGTCCCGTTTCTACTATATAGGCGCACTTGACACTCTGTAATGCCTACTTACATTTTGTTCCACATGTAATATCGTAGTTCCTTCTTGGTTAGTGTATAGCGTCATCTTTTTGTTACTACTTCTTGAGCCACGAAGACATAAAGAATACAAAGAACAGGAAGGATATGAAATAGCCATAATATCCTTCCTGTTCTTCGCATTTTTTTCACAATCTTCTGGGGTTCATCTTTTTTATAACGTTATATTTTCTTAAGTTACGAATAAATTATTTCACATAATTCGTTAGCTTACCAATGCCTTCCACTTCTACCGTTACCACATCACCGGACTTCATCGGGCAAGTGCCAGAAGGAGACCCTAGTGCCAAAATATCACCAGGTTCCAAGGTCATGATCTTTGAAACCCAACTGATTAAAAATGGAATACTCAAGGACATTTCACTCGTGTTTCCGTCTTGTACTACTTTTTCATTTAAGGTTGTAACAATCCTCAAATGAGTAGGATCAATACCAGTTACTACCCATGGGCCGATAGGTCCAAACGTATCAAAGCCTTTTCCTCGAGTAAACTGGGGATCTGTTTTAGTCAAATCTCTTGCCGTTACATCATTAAATACGGTATAACCAAAAACGTAGTTTAACGCCTCTTCTTCCGGAATGTTTCTACCGCTTTTTCCTATTACTAAAGCAACCTCGCCTTCAAGCTCAACCTTGTTTGTTAAATCAATTGGCGGCAAGCATATGGTCTCTTTATCTGCAATGAGTGCAGATTGGGGTTTCAAGAAAAGAAAAGGCTCTTTTAGATTCGCGGTACCACCTGTTTCCTTAGCATGTCCGGCAAATGTCCAGCCAAAATTTACTACCTTGGATGGTTCTACAGGAATTAGAATTTTTACATCGCTAAGTGCAACTTCTGTGCCCTCATAAGAACATACACCAGCAGCGATTTCTGCGAATTCATTTGCTAATTGAAGGATTTTTTCTCCTTCAACTACACCATAGTGTGTATTTTCATCTCTATCTTGATAGCGAACAATTTTCTTAGACTCTGTTGCTATAGTATCTTCAGCAATCGTTCCTTCTGCCGTGCCAACGCAAGCAGATAAATGCTCTCCTGCTAACATTCCTTCATGATATTCTTTTTCCATTATAAATCTCTCCTCACTCTGTGCAAGAACATCTGTTATGACTCATATAGAGTACTAGTCTTTGCACTTTTAGTATAGTACGATCCTAAATATAATGAAAATATCGATTAATCATGGTATGATAACTATAAGTTATTGACGGGGTGGAATAAAAAATGGATATAAGAGAATTAGAATATTTTGTTACTGTTTCTGAACTAAAGAATTTCACAGCGGCCGCTCATAAATTGCACATATCTCAGCCAGCGATTTCAAAAGCCATCCATAAGTTAGAGGAAGAACTAGGATTTCAGCTGCTGGACCGAACCCAGAAAAAAGTACTCCTAACGGAAGAAGGAGCTGTATTCCTTAGTCTGGCAGAAGATATTTTAGCAAGAATGGCTGCTGCCCAAAACACCATGATTGAATATAAGAACTTGACCCGAGGTACTTTTCGTATTGCGGTACCTCCATTATTGGGAGCTTATGTGTTCCCTCAATTATTTGCAGATTTTAAGAAAAACTATCCCTCTCTTGAGATGTCAGTTATCGAAGACGGATCTTCAACAGCCGTTGATTTGGTACAACAAGAAGACGTACATGTAGGTCTTGTCATCTTACCTCCCACATTAACTGACCTTCATTCCCACTTAATTACTTCACAGGAGATTGTTGTCTGCCTTCCTACTGACCATCCCTTAAGCAGCCACTCCTTTTTGACCTTTGAACAACTAAAAGATGAACCCATCATACTCTACAATGAAGGCTTTGTCCTGCGAAGAATCATTTTGGATGAATACGCAAAATACGGCTTAGTCCCTAGGGTTGCACTCTCAACTAACCAATTTCAGACCATTAAAGCATTAGTGGCAAAAGGAGTGGGAATCTCCTTCTTGCCCAAAAATTCAATAAAAGT
>CAMKSY010000038.1 GCA_946415545.1 uncultured Pelosinus sp.
TTAAAAATAACTGACGGTTGCTTTGGACCAGTAGCAGGCATACTGCTTGTTATCGGTGCAGGCGGAGCATTTAATCAGGTGCTGCAGGACAGTGGCATTGGTAAAGCCTTAGGCGGAGTTCTTACAAGTCTTCATATGAATCCAATACTATTAGCATGGATTATTGCTCTTATAATGAGATTTGCTGTAGGGTCTACTACCGTTGCCATGGTTACCGCCGCTGGTATTATTCTTCCCATGATGCCTAGCTTTCCTAACCTTAATCCTTCACTTTTATGTGTAGCTATTGGGGCGGGCGGAGTTGGACTCTCACATGTAAATGACTCAGGATTCTGGATCGTTAAAGAATACTTTGGAATGTCGGTACAGGATACTTTTAAAACATGGACACTTTCTACAACGATTGCTTCTGTCGTTGCGTTTGCGGGAGCAATGATATTTAATATGTTTTTATAATTTAATAGGAGTGTTTACTCCAAAGTTGCGTCATAGTCACAGACTGCGTTGGCAGTAACAGTTGTAATACCATTTTTGCGGCAATGGCATATTTATATATGAAGATAGCAGCAGCCGTTTTTACGGCTGCTGCTATCTTCTGTACTGTCAGTAACTAAGGGGAAATGTCAGAGGCAAATGTTAATTTGGATATACGAGAATATACAAATACTATTTTGGGGGGGAGAATTATGACTACATTGGCGCAAATAGTACAAGCAAATAAACACTTTGTAGGGGAATCCGTAGGACAGCATTTATATGATACGCGGCATACGATTAGTAAATTTCCCAATCGTCATTTAGCGATATTTACTTGTATGGATACTCGCTTAGTTGACTTTCTTGAACCTGCCATGGGGATAAAACGGGGAGAAGTTAAGATCATAAAAAATGCAGGAAATACAATTACTGATCCATTTGCGTCCACCATTCGCAGCTTGCTGGTAGCCATTTTTGAGCTGGGAGTTAAAGAAATTATGATTATCGGCCATTTGGATTGTGGAATGTCTCATAGTAATGCAGAAGAGTTAACAAAAAAAATGCTGATGCGGGGGATTTCCGCCGATGCGATCAAAATGGTAGAAGAGGAATTAAAAGTCTGGCTTGATCAGTTTCTTGATCCAGTAGAAAATGTAAGAACGACAGTCTATAAAATTCGTTCCAACCCTTTGATCCCCAAAGATGTCCCTGTACATGGTTTGATTTTTAATCCGGACAATGGTGTTATTGAAATTGTAGAAGATGGTTATCAATTCATCGAAAAATGTTCATAATCTAAAACCTAGCACTCGGCTGATTAGCATGAGATGTTTCGTGAAATGCGATTCGAATTATGGTTTGTCCAATTCCGTAGTCCCGCTGGCAAGGTTACACATGTTGCTATAACATTTGCGACTTACTTACTATATTATAGTAAAAGAATTGCCTGAAGTGGTATACAAAAAAGTCCCTGAACCTTAGCTTCCAGGGAGCGGGACTCTTAATGCTAGATACTTTGTCAAGAATACATTATGACTTAATGGCCCAACGCAATTTCGCAGAACGGGCACGGCTGTTGATATGGCATTCTTCTGCTGATGCCCGAATTGGATCGGGTGCTATTTCACGATAAACACCTTCACGAAGAAAGCATTTAAAAGATTTTTTAACACGACGATCTTCTCCGGAATGAAAAGACAGGATGGCAACGCGCCCACCCGGTGCCAGGACATCAGGAAGTTTTTCCAAAAATTCATCCAATACCTCAAACTCCTTATTGACATCAATTCGGAGTGCTTGAAAGGTTCGCTGACAAGATTTTTTAATCTCATCTTTAGTGACTTTCGGTACGAATTTCAGAGCATCTGTGATGATATTTCGAAGTTCCGTTGTTGTCGATATCGCAATTCCTTTTTTTATGCTGGATACAATGGCACGGGCGATAGTTTCAGAATGAGGCTCATCAGCATTTTCAATCAACATATTCTCTAATTCATCTACTGATATTTTTTTCAAAAGGCTTGCCGCCGAGTAACCCATTTTTGGATTAAGCCTCAAGTCCAAGGGCCCTTCAGACTTAAAGGTAAACCCTCTTTCAGGATTGTCGATTTGCATCGAAGAAACCCCCAAATCTGCCAATATAAAATTAAATGGGCCTGATTCGGCAGCAATTTGATCTATTTTCGAAAAGTTCATTTGCCTGATCTCTAAAATGTCGGAGCCATACCCCAAACGCTCTAAGCGAGCTTTCGTGCGCGGTAATTCAAGAGGATCTACATCTGTTGCATACAAACGGCCCTTAGACTGTAAACATTTAAGCATCTCTAAAGTATGTCCGCCATAACCTAGAGTTGCATCTAAGCCAATTTGTCCCGGGGTAATTTGCAGGAATCCCAATATTTCCTTAACGCAGATAGAGATATGCATACCAGCAGGAGTATTGCCCTTCTGCATAATCTTTGCCACATCATCAGCATATTGCTCTGGATGCAGTTCTTTGTACTTTTCTTTAAAATTCTTAGGGTGAGTGCCTTTATAGCGAACACGTCGCTGATGTATGGGTTCTTGCTCTTCCAATGTGTGATCTGGGGCCATTTTCTTCCCTCATTTTTATCATATATTTTGGTACTTTTGTTACAAATTATATGATAACAGGTACACTTTCGTAAAGCAACAACAGCGCTTTAGCTTCTAGTTTTCTGGCTGACGAATCAAAGGGACAGTTTCATTATGCTCTATGATTAAATTACCAAGAACTCCTGCCAGATTTTTGTAGAAAATTTGGCAGGAGTTCTTATTGTTTATAGGAAATATTATAAGAGTAAGGATACTATCTTTTAATGTTTGAATTTGGCATGGCCTTCTAAAAAAAGATAGAGGAACTTTCTAATCTAAAAGAAAAAAATATACATTGGAGAATTTTAAATGATAAAGTTAATTGCATCTGATATGGACGGGACGCTGATATTTAATCAAAAAATTTCGAGGGAAAATATAGAAGCGATTCACGCAGCGCAGAAAAAAGGAATAAAGTTTGCTATTGCAACCGGCAGACCTTATGAGGATGTTAGACCATACTTAGATGAATATGGGTTAACATGTGAATGTGTAGTTTTGAATGGAGGAGAGTATCGGGATATTACAGGTTCAATAGTTGAAGGAATTTATATTGATAAAAGTTTGGTAACTGAAATTATAAGCATATTATCCGAGTACAAGTTAGCAGTTGAAATATATGCAAATGATGGATTTTATACAACCAATACCGAGGAAGAAATATTAGGTAGTATGATTAAACGATCAAAAATATTTCGGCCACAGATTACAGAGCCAGATGAGATTTACCGGAATGCGTTGCATCATCCCCATTTTGTTAAAATGAAATACATAACAAATATAGATGAATTTCTGAAAAGCAATGTTGAAATAGGCAAATTTATTTCTTTTGCAGATTCAGCGGATGAATTAAATGGACCACGGGAAAAATTAAATAAATTGAAAGGTATAGAGGTATCAGCTAGTTTTACAACCAATATTGAAATTAACGATAGGTATGCAACCAAAGGACGGATATTAGCTAAAGCTGCAGCAAGAATGGGTATAACTAAAGATGAAGTAGCCATTTTAGGCGATGGATTTAATGATTATTCCATGTTTGCAGAGTTTCCTAATTCATTTGCTATGGAAAATGCAATACCAGAAATAAAAAAGGTGGCAAAATATATCACAGCAAGTAATGAGGAACATGGTGTAGCAAAAGCGATATATCGGATCTTAGAGCGCCAGTGACAGTCATGGATGCCTAATTTTAAGCTAAAGGTTCATTGACAGAAGAAATAAGATGAACAGGTAAGAAGGCATCTATGTCGTAGGACCTTTTCCCTTGATTTGCTAGGATTATATTAGGGAAATGAGCTTGTAAATCGTATAATATTTGGTAAATTTGATAAGCTTAAATTATGAGGAGAGCAAACTATGGGAAAAATTAGACTGGCAATTGTGGGACCATTAGACTCGGTCTCTTTAGTTCACGAAGTTGCATTAGAGCGATTAGATTACCTTGATGCGGTACCTATTGTTTATCAAGATGCATCTGAAGTGGTGGAAATATTAACGGAAAACAAAAATGATTTTGATATATGGTTGTTTTCTGGTATTGTACCCTATCAGCGTGCACTAGCCCTAAAACTAAACAAGCCTTTATTTTATATCCCTCACACTGGTTCTAGTTTATATAGAGCACTGCTTGAGATCACATATATTAAAAACTTACGCATTGAAAGTGTAAGTTTTGACACTTTCAGCCAGACGGAAGTTGAAGAGACTTTTAAAGATATTGATTTCCCGCTGCCCCAAATTTATGTCAATGATTATGGCGGTATTATATCTTCTAGTGAGCTAACTGAATATCATTATAACCTATGGAAAAATGGAGAAACGAACATTGCAGTTACTTGTTTTTTAGCAACCTATGAAAATCTGAAAAAAATGGGTGTACCTGCCTTTCGCATATGGCCTACACGGTGTAATATTCGAACTACTTTAGATATTGCCATCAATGCATTTGAGGCACAACGATTTAAGGGAAGTCAATTGTCTATTCAGCATATAGCAATAGATGACTATGATGATTTGGTTCGAGCCAGTTCTAGCTATCATGTGAAAAGAATTGAACTCAACTTATATGAAATATTGGTCGGCTACGCTGAAAAATTAAAAGGTTCGATTGTTTTCAGTGGTGATGGACAATTCACTTTGTATTCCACTCGGGGCATACTCGAAGAAATCACTGAGGGTTTTACTATTATGCCTATTTTAGAAGAAATGACGCGGAATGTTGCAGCGAAAGTTAGCGGTGGTATTGGTTTTGGTTCTACTGCATATTCTGCAGAAGAAAATGCATTTTGGGCTCTTGGTCTTGCCAAACAGAAGGGAAAAGGACGCTGGATGGTAGTTACAGATAATCGTGAAGCTATTGGCCCATTAAGTTCTGCCGTTCATTTAAAGTACTCTGTTCGGGTTGACGATACTGTAAATAGAAAGTTTGCTGAGCAGTTGAACATAAGTATAGCGACCGCAAATAAATTGTTAGCTGCTCTTGATAAATTGAATAAGGAAGCAATTGGTGCTGATGATTTAGCTTTGTATCTGGAAATTACACCACGCAGTGCAAGGCGTCTTCTTGCGACGTTAGTAGACCAAGGAATTGCTGAACCAGCAGGAGATGAAATGGTTCTGAAAGGACGTCCACGAAAATTGTATAAAGTCTTTCTGGAAACGCTGCTGCGTCCTGTTATTCAGTCTCAATAGGATCTTGACAATAGAAGTCGAATCTAATATAATTAAGAAAGATTAAGAGCAATGAAGCTCTCGCAATTAACGCGAGGGTTTTTTTTATAATTAATTTCGGAAATGTCTATAAAACGTCCTAAAAGTTGTGGTATAATAAGAGCCAGTAAAGTGGCAAAAATTATTGTACAAGGTGGTTTTAGAATGTGGAATGAAAGAAAATCCGCAAATTTTGCGCGGCAATTAGTATCCTGGCGTCGAATGTTTCATGCATACCCAGAAGTAAGTAGAGAAGAGAAACAAACATCAGAACTCATTGTTTCTATTCTGAACAATATGGATATTGAAGTAAAGACTTTTAACAATCATTATGGAGTATGTGGAACCATTTATGGTAAGTATCCTGGACCAGTGGTTGTATTTCGATGTGATATGGATGCACTTTCCATTACTGAGGTAACAGATGTTCCTTATCGTTCAACTAATGGTGGTGTTATGCATGCTTGTGGTCATGATGGACATATGGCAATTGCGTTAGGATTAGCAGAGATGTTTTCATGTCATAATGACTTCGCGGGAACAGTCAAAATACTATTTCAACCGGCAGAAGAAGCCGCACCTGTTGGCGGTGCTGATTTGTTAATAAAAGAAGGTTTGCTTGATAATGCAGATGTTATTTTCGGTTTACATTTATGGCCGGATTTACCTTGCGGTCATATTGGGATTCGGTCAGGTCCTCTTATGGCGGCATCGGACCGCTTTACAATTCGTATATTGGGGCAGGGAGCTCATGTTGGCCAACCTCAGAATGGAATCGATTCCATTACTATAGCAGCCGATGTAATTCAGGGATTTGGTCATATTATGAATCGCCAGATTGATCCTTTAGAAATGGCTACTCTATCCATCGGAAAAATTCAAGGCGGTGAGCGTTATAATGTCATTGCACGAGAGGTTGAGATGGAAGGGACTGTACGTACCTTAGGCGAGAAAGTGCGAAGTGAAATTAAGGCTAAAATGGAAAGGGCACTAAGTGGAATGACTTCTGTGCATGGTGGAGATTATACATTAAACTATCAATATGGCTATCCGATATTGGATAATTGGCCGAAACCAACCGATATTGTCACACATGCTGCAAAACAGGTAATTGGTGATGATGCTGTGCATAATAATATAAAACCTGTACTGGCTTCAGAGGATTTTGGCAGGTACCTTTCTAAAGTACAAGGGGCATATTTTTGGCTAGGATGCACTAAAGATGGTGCAGAAAAACACGGATTACACAGTCCAGATTTTGATTTTGACGAAGATGCTTTACTAATAGGGGTCAAAATTATGTATCAAACTGGTCTTAATGCACTGGTACATTATAAGAAAGAAGAGACAATAATGGACCCAAAAACAAAGCAGGATAGTATTGAGGAGTGACAAATGGGACATAGTATTGGCTATTACATATAAGTTCATATGAAAGAAGGAACGATTTCCTCAATAGTTGATTTCATTCGATTAAATGAGTGCATTGCAATTAATTAAGGAAATTTCCGATAATAGACCGATAAAATGGTCTGAATTGATTTATTTCAGTGGGAGGAGGAGATAGATAAAGAAGAAAGCGTACTTGAAGAAAATGAATGATAACGCAATTTAAGGAGGAATTCATTTATGAGCGATTTGGTAACTGATATCAAAGCAAAAGCTACTGGTAATGGTTTTTTAAAAAGACTCGAAATAATAGGGAATAAGCTTCCGAATCCTGCCATATTATTTTTGCTTCTCTTTGCTTTTCTTGCCGGTCTTTCTGCCATCTTGGCAGCATTAGATGTAACAGCTATTCATCCAACAACACATAAGGCCATTCATATTCAGAGCTTAATTAGCCGGGAAGGACTGCAGTGGATATTAACAGAAATGATTAGAAATTATATTAATTTTCCGCCGCTTGGTATGATTATGGTTTTAACACTTGGTATTGGACTTGCCGAAAAGGCTGGTTTTATGGATGCAGCTATAAAATCTTCCATTCATTCTATACCTAAGCGATATGTCACATTTGCCATAGTGCTGATTAGTTTTATGAGTCATTTGGCATCTGATGCAGCTATCGTTGTCGTTCCACCTCTTGCCGCTATGCTATTTCATTCATTGGGTAGGCATCCTTTTGCTGGCTTCGCAGCTTCATTAGCTGCTATTTATTCTGGTTTTACCGCCAACATATTAATCGTTACTACAGATGTCTTATTATCTGGAATCACTACGCAAGCAGCTAAGGTTATCAATTTCAATATAATTGTAACACCGATTGATAATTGGTACTTTATGTCCTTCTCCGTATTCTATCTTTCTATTTTAACAACGATTATTACTGAGAAATTTGTTGAACCTCGCTTGGGTAGATATGAAGGAATTAAAGAAGTAACTATGGAGAAACCTACGAATCAGCAAATGTCTGCCTTACGCGCCTCTGGAATTGCAGCACTTGTTTTTATTGGGATCATACTGATATTGGTATTACCTGAAGGGGCTTTGTTGAGAAATCCAGAAACTGGTGCCATTCTTGGATCGCCATTTATGCGTGGAATTGTACCTTTACTTTTCATGTTTCTGCTTGTTATTGGTCTGACATATGGAATAAAAGTCGGTTCAATTAAAAATGGGGATGATGCTATCAGAATGATGAGTGAATCATTTAAAGGATTATCAGGTTTTCTCGTAATGGCATTTGCGATTGCTCAGTTTATTGCAGCCTTTGGTTGGACCAATATAGCTACTTTACTAGCAACATCAGGTGCTGAATTTCTAAAAAATATTAATATGACAGGTCTTCCAGCATTATTATGCTTTATGTTGTTTGGTCAATTTCTTGGCCTATTTACTGCCAGCGGCTCTGCTGTTTGGGCGCTTTTGTCTCCCGTCTTTGTTCCTATGTTTATGCTTCTTGGTTATCATCCCGCTTTTATTCAGGTGGCTTTTCGAGCTGGTGATGGTGCATTAAATACGATCGGCATAGTAAATCCTTTTTTGCCTTTGTTCCTGGAAGGGCTAGGAAAGTATAAATCGGACACCGGGATAGGTACATACTTGTCGCTTATGATGCCTTATGCGATTTCGTTTTTGGTCATGTGGTATCTTTTATTTACATTCTGGTATCTAGCTGGTTGGCCAGTTGGACCGGGAATTCCTCAGCGTTTGTGAGAGAAAGAATCGTGTGAGTATATGTCTAAATTTTGATTTTTTATGATTATTGAATTCAGTTAAAATTATTAAGTTACTCTATATTATCAACGGAATCTGATGAATATAATTCTTTATAATTCAGATCGTCGAGTACAATATTTCTTACAGGACTTCGTTTTGCATCATATTTACAGCTTCATTTTAATTAGTTGGTCTATGCCTTCTGACATTCCTTAACCCTTCAGCAAACAAAAAATTAAGTTATCCATTGCTCACTGTCATCATATAGTTTATAAAATGCTTCAGGTGGGTTGCCCATGGAAGAATCAATTTTCTTTTCTCTTGACTCTGAGCAGCAGGTACTCCTCGCAGCTTTACTAGCGATAATACTATCTGATAAGCTTAACGTAAACCAACTAAATATTCTGGGGAACTTTATAGAATCATTAGGCCAAAACATCCTGCTAATCCAAGCAGTAGTATCTTCTGATCCTCCAGCAACAAATTCGGACAGTTCCTCAAATACACAAGTTCAAGACCTGGAAAAAAGCATTGATATGTTACGTCAGGAGTTAGAAACCATGAAAGCAAAGATTGCTGCTTTAGAAGGTAAATAGCAATAGTGATTTGTGGACAAGAGCCCGGAATCACTCAGTTTCGTGAACCACTGTTCCAATCATCTTGAAGCTGTGCCAATTCTGGACGGGTAAGAAAAAAGCATACAAGTAATGCCATGCTGACAGATAGAGACAGCATGGCATTTTTCATAAATGTAACTTACCGGACTTATATTGGGCGATAAACATAACAAAGCGATCTACTCGATAATATATGCGCTCACAATCTCCCCATAATAAGCGGTATGAAAATCCCTGTTTGCACCGTGGAAGGAACTATCAACATCCTGGGGGTAACACATTTTCTTATTTTCTTCTGTAATTTCACGCTCATCTTGTTTCTGCTTGTAGATAACCCTACATTCAAGCGTTAAGGGAAGCTCTGAAATAGCAGGAACAGAGACACGATTAGGTGTTACAAGCGTCAAGTTAAGTTCTTTAATTTTATCAATTGTGTGGCCGGATTTTGTCCCGCAAATCCCCAAGATCTTTTTGTCAAAAGAACCATGGGGTATATTTATTGTGAATTCAGGATTTTTTTCAAGTTGATATTTTGTAAAGCGATTTTCTCTAACGAAAACTGTAAAAATCGGTTTTGACCATTCAATTCCGAGCGTGCCCCAAGAAATAGTCATAGAGTTCACTTTTTCAGCTGCCTTTGTGGTCAATAAAACTCCTGTTTTGACTGCCTTGAGAATTTCATTAGCATAATCAAAAACTTCAATTTCTTTTTTCATCGTGCTATCCCTCCTTGAATTTTCGATGTTTTTATAATACACCAATGCACGATGAATGACGAGTACGCACTTTTTGGTAAGGTACCATCCAGAAGGGGAAGAGGGCACATAGGGGCAGGCTTACCTTAACGGAAACGCCCCTAGCTTTAGAATGCTGAGCGTAAGGGCGGTTTTCTCATTATATAATATTGTACTTTTTCAGCAGTTCCTCCATGACCGTTCCTGAAATTTTGCGCAATACATTTTTTTCAATTAAGCTTGCTATAAAGGGGAGTTTTAATTCCGTTAACTTTTTCCCATCCATCATTTTCGATGTTGCATCCAGTAATACGCGAATGTCATAGCAAGAAGCAAAAACCTCCGGCACTCCGCGGTCTACGTTTAATAGCGTATACACAGCCTCCATCGCCGTTCGTACAGAGTATTCAGTGGTAAACACCGTGTCGCGTACCGTATCCGCAAATTGTCCGATGAAGGCAAAGTTTACACACCCGTCTGGCACTACTTTGGGCCTGTCTCCCTTGGTTCTGGGCATAAAAAAGGCTGTAATATAGGGCATCATACAAGGGATACAATGGGCAGATTGGACAGCCAAGTCATGAATGTCCTTTTCTGGCACACCGAGATGGTAGAGCCACTCCTCTACAATTTCCGATCCAGTACATTCTTTCATTGGTTTTTTGATATAGTTACCGGGAATATCCGTAAATAATCCATATAACCAGACAACCAATTGATCTTTAGGTTGTTCTTTAAAGTGGGGCTGCCGGTTTAATGTATAGCTCATAAGCCAATTCGAATCCTTTACAGTGATGATTCCTCCCGTAACAACTCTCCCACTGAAGGGATCGCGCTTACAAATTTTTTCGATATAAGGTGGAATGCGGTTATCAAGCGTGGTGATTGTCGCAGATTCCCAATTGGTAGCTTTTATGTTTGTACAAAATTTATCGGGCCTTCCAAAAGTCGGATGCTGCTTGGCAATATTCTTCCAGAGTTCCCAGCAGCCGCCAAGAGAAGTTTGTAGTTTCGGTACAGAATTATCATCGCCGAATGAAGAATTCTCCGTACAACTGCCGTTGGTAACAAAGACTAGATCATCTTCTGTCAAAGGAATAACCTCTTCTTTGCCACCGGAAAGATACATAATTTTTGTCGCTACTTTTTGATCGCCATCCATGTCAAAAATCACATTGGTTACCTTGCTATTATATTGTAACTGCACGCCATGTGATTCAAGATAACGTATCATAGGTTGAATCAGCGATTCGTATTGATTGTATTTGGTGAATTTCAACGCTGAAAAATCGGGAAGTCCTCCAATATGATGGATGAATCTCTGAATGTAGAGTTTCATCTCTAGTGCACTGTGCCACTCTTCAAAGGCGAACATGGTTCGCCAATAAAGCCAGAAATTTGATTCAAAAAAATCATTTGAAAAGACATCAGATATTTTCTTGTCATATAAATCATCATCCCGCGTCATAGTAAACAATTTCACAATCTCTAAGGCAGCTTTCTCACTCAGCCCAAATTTTCCGTCCGTGTGGGCATCCTGACCGCGATTCATAGTGACTCTCATAAGGGAATAGTTTGGATCTCGTTTATTTAACCAGTAGAACTCATCTAAAACCGAGGCATCTTCTATTTCAAGTGATGGGATGGAGTGAAATAAATCCCAAAGGCACTCAAAATGGTTTTCCATTTCGCGCCCGCCGCGAATAATAAAGCCTTTCTGATGGTCATGAATTCCGTCACAAGCACCGCCTGGGATAGCTAATTCTTCCAGAATATGAATGCGTTCCCCTTTCATTCGTCCATCACGTATAAGAAAGCAGGCGGCTGCCAGTGATGCCAAACCAGAACCGACAAGATAGGCAGATTTATTGTCCACACCTGCAGGTTTTTTAGGTCGGGCAAACGCTTCATAATTGCCATTACTATAATACATATTACATCATTCCTTTCTTGTTTAAGTAGAACAATATCTCATTATTTCGGTCGTCTTATTTGTTACTTTGTTAAAAAGTCGGAATCCCAAAAAGCTGGATTGGGGTATTTGTAAAAACCTTCCCCAGTTTCTTTTCCCTCCTTTCCCTTATCCAGATATTCCGTCTTGAGCCACTGTGCCAGATACATGGACTTTTCATCCCCGGTTTCACCTCTGCTCAGTACGATATTATATACTGTTCTAATTCCCACGATATCTAAAATAGCAAATGGGCCATAAGCAGCTCCGGTACCAACTATCCATGACTTATCGATCGTCTGGTGGTCAGCAATCTCTTTTATCTTTAGTGTCAAAGCTGCATTTAATAATGGTACTAATAAAGAGTTTAAAATATAACCGGCTTGTTCTTTATATATGGGCAAAGCAATCATTCCAATTGCTTTGGCGAATGCTAGGACGTCTTCAAAGATCCTCTGATCGGTTTTAGAATGTTTCATAATCTCGGCTGTATTATTCAGCCAGATTTGATTGGCAAAGTGAAGTGCTAAGAACTTTTCCGGCCGACCGGTTGCCTCTGAAAATTTACTGGGAAGAAGTGTAGAGGAGTTGGTGGCAAAAACGGTTTTCCCAGGGGCTACTTTGGATAACTTCGTATAGAAATCCATTTTTACTGCAACTTGCTCTGGTACGACTTCTATTAATAGATCCGCTTGCTTGACGGCCTCTGATAACTCCACATAAAAAGAAATTCTTTTAAAGGCTCTATCGACTTCTTCTTTTGATGCCTTTAGATCCTGCATATAGATCAACTTTAATTGCTTGATCCGTTCTTTTCCCAGATCAATCCCTTGCTGATTTATGTCATAAACAGACACCATAAATCCTTTATAGGCTGTTTGAAAGGCGATTTGACTGCCTAATACTCCACTGCCGGCAACTGTAATATGTTTGTAATTCATATAATATCCATACCTTCACTTCGTTTTTTTGCTAGATTCCAATAATCTTGCTGTCTACATTATAATTCACTACAAGTTTCTTTTAGGATATAAAAAGAAGTGCTTCCCGATCTGTGCAGCAGCCTGCCGGATGACGCTGATCGGTCGCAGGCTACACGCGACAATAGCAATCTTTACACATTTGCCATTACATCCATAGTAATTGAATCTAGTATACTCTTCGTATTGAGCCGGTATACATCGTTATAGAAGTGCTGCTAGCCACTGCACATCTTTAGAGAACGGGCTGTAATGACCATTGCTCATCAATCTAACGATGCGAATAATCGGCCTAGGGAGAGAGAGGCTGACAATTGCAACAACTAAAGTTTTTAAAAAGAAAATAACTGCGGGTACAAAAGAAAAGCTGATCCTTTAGGAGAATAAAAGGTTCAGCTTTTTATGATTACTTATGAAGCCCTGGCATTTACTATTGCGTCTGACCAAGGAAAAACCCTTCTATGGCTTTTAGAGCATTGAAATATCGATGTAGTTAGTGTGTTCCATCTGTATGTTGTGCTATTTTTATAAATTCCTCCATGGCTTTGGTAATATATTTATTTTCTTTGTTATAAAAATACACGTTGCGGAATGTGTGAGTACTATTTATTTTGTAATATAGCATATTAGAAGAATCATTTGCTTTTTGCGCTAGGGTATCGCTAATAATGGTAATTGCCATGCCGTAACAGGAAACGTTATAGGCAGTAGCCAACTGATCCAATTCCAGAATAATTTTGGGTGTAATGCCTTGTTCCTGGAAAATTTTATCGGTACGCATTCGCGTGTCGTTTCCAGCCCTTAAGCAAATGAATGGATCGTGAGTAAATAAGGATAAAGGCACGGGACTGGTCGTTGGTTTTAAGTGCATTCCTTGGCGGATATCGTCAAGTGATAATTGATATTCTTGGGCAAGATCGTTTGAAGAAAATTTTTGAGGAACGGCTAGAATCAGACATTCACTGCAAAATAAGTGTTTTTCATAAATGAGTTCATTCAAGGGATAATTATCAATTACAAAATCAAGTGCGCCGGAAAATAACTGGTCTTCTAAATGAGCGCTATTAGCTTCGACCAGATTTACCTTAATCGATGGATAATAATTCGTGAACTTTGTGATGATTGCTGGAAGAATAAAGGACGCAAAGACATTGCTTGCGCCAATTGAAAGGCGTCCTGTTTTTAATTGGTTTAAATTACTAAGATAATTTTCAAACCGGTTTTCAATGTCCATAATTTTTTCTACAGATTTTACATATTCGGTGCCGGCTTCGGTCAATTGCACAGGATTACTGCTTCGGTCAAAGATGCAGCAGCCGAGACGTTTTTCGATTTTTTTAATAGAAGCACTTAATGCTGGTTGACTGATATAGAGATTTTGTGCTGCTTTCGAAAAGCTTTTTTCTTTATATACTTCGTAGATATATTCCTTTCCTTTAAACATGACGCCTCCATTCTATAACCAAATGATTATATTATTTATACTGATATATGTATTTGATTCTATTGTAGTTGAAATTTATAATGAGATCAAATAAGGAATCATAGAAGTCATTGTTATAGACAGGAGGAAAGGTATCATGCAAAAATCAATCGGCATTATTGGCGGGATGGGCTCGTTAGCTACATGCGATTTGTTTAAGAAAATTATCGATATGACAGATGCCAAGTGTGACCAAGAACATATCCATATTTGTATAGATTGTAATACGAATATTCCTGACAGGACAAAAGCCATATTAGCAGGGGGAAAAGACCCCATTCCCGAAATGGTAAGAAGCGGTGTTAGACTGCAGTCCATGGGGGCAGATGTATTAGTTATGCCATGCAATACAGCGCATTATTTCTATGATCAGATTACGCCCTTTTTTGATATTCCACTTTTAAATATGTTGGAAGAAACGGTGCAGGAAATCAAAAGAAGAAAAATAAGAAAGATTGGGTTACTGGCAACGGATGGGACGATCAAGTCAAAAGTGTATCATACTGCCTTAGGGGAGGCAGGAATCGAGTTGGTGATTCCTTCGCCAATCGGGCAGAAGAGTGTAATGGATATTATTTATAATGGGATAAAGGCGTCAAATCGGAATATCAACCTTAATCAATTTCATGGAGCGATTGACGAGCTTTTTGAGAAAGGGGCAGAAATATTGGTATTAGGCTGTACAGAACTTCCAGTTGCATTTGAGCTGTTTCATATTAGACGGCCATCCATTGACCCCACCTCAGTATTAGCTGCAGCGGCAATTCGTTTTGTTGAAAAGCCGTTATTGACTAATTAAATAAAAAGAAAAATCTTCAAGATACTGATGCTAAAGAAACTAAAATAAGGCAATACTATAACAAGGAGTTGCAGCAAATGAATAGGGGGCATTCGTATACTGATTGAAGTGGGTTCCAAAGTATCGCTCTATTTTACTACCTGCCATAACGGAACGATAACGAATATAGATGGGGCTAAGATTTCTATAAAATTCGATGATAAACCAGAGCAGGAAGAAGCGTATTCGATGAATGAATTTCTAAAGATGTTGAAAGTAACTGAAGAATAGAAGGAGAGGTACTCTATAGAGGGTGCCTTTTTCGTGTGGCAAGATAGTAAGATCATAAGGAAGATAAAGGGTGCGTTACTTGTTGATATACAAAAGACAAAAAAATAAATAGCAATACTTTACAGATAATGATTATCATTATATAATGAAAGTAATCAAATAACTACATTTAATCTCTGAATAGAGATTTTAGATAAGAGATAATGATTATAAGAAAGGATTGATCATTATGAAAACTTGTTACAGCGGATATTGCTATGAACACAAAGATGATAGAGAATTTAGTAATGTACTATCTTCACCAATGAAGCCATTTTTACTTTCCTTGGCCTTTGTTCTTGCACTAACTGTGGCATCAAGCTTCTTGCATCTGTAACTCGTGGTTATGACGTTGATTAACCAAGGAATTTGGCAAAGTAAGAAAGACAATGGGGGCGGTTCTGGTTTGACAACTTTGTGCTGGCAAAGGGAACGACCCCAATTGTCTTTAAATTTAATGATATTTTTTTATACATAATATCATTGACGGCCTAAATGTGTTAATCTATAATGAACATATATAAATAGGGGCGATGGAGTTCGCCTTGAACCCCGTGCAGACGGTAATGACTCCTACCACTTTGGTGGTAGGAGTCTATTTTTTTCAGATGGTATCCGATTTTAATAAGCTTTATCCATAAAGTCTGGAAGATAGGAGGGACAGAAAATGATGAGTAAGATTGAGAAGGCACCAGGTTTGAGATTTTGGAGTCGCGTGGCAGCAAGAATCTTAATTACTTCTTAGTAAATGAAATAATGAAAAAGGGACTTATGATAATCGACGGTGTTAAAGTCAGCAAATATGGAAAAAGTCCCTTAAACATTGAGATGAGATACGGGGAATTAGTGCAAGTGAGGTGAGAAGAGTTGCTGGAAGTGATTATAGTAACCATTGGCGGAGGGCTTGGCTCGGCGGCAAGATATCTCGTGTCCACATGGGCCGCAGCCCGATTTGGCGCAGGGTTTCCTTATGGAACGCTTATTGTAAACATAGTCGGTTGTTTTATCATTGGCGCCTTTGTGACAATGACCACGGAACGGTTAATCATTAGCCCTTATTGGAGGTTGTTTGTTACTGTGGGCATTGTGGGCGGATTTACCACGTTTTCATCCTTTAGCTATGAGACGATCCATTTGTTACAAGAAGCAGAGGTTTTAAGAGCTTTTTATAATGTCGGGTTCAATGTCATTGTCGGTTTTTCTGCCACATGGCTGGGCATTAGCTTTGCCAGGCTGTTCTAATTGCTAACGATGATAGGAGTAAAGGAGAGTAGAGGAAACAATATCTTTATCTATATCTTTGGATAGATGCTTTTATTGAAATTTTATAGTATGATTAAATTGGATAATTTTAATATATAATTGCCCTTTTAAATCAAACGAGAAAAGAGGAATAACTGAATGATCAAATTAAACAGCAAGCAATTTATGAATATGCTCCTAGCAGCCTTCGTACTCTTTAGTATAATCACTATTTCAGATACCAGTACTGCCTGCGCTGCTGCATCTCCAATTGGAATCGTTAATTATCAACTGTTAGTCGAGCAGCATCCCGATTCCCAAAAAGCCCAAGCAGAAATGAACAATGCTGTTGAGCAAGCCAAAGCCAACTTTGACACCAAAGCAGTTACTATGAATGATCAAGAAAAACAATCATACTATGAACAGCTACAGCGAGGACTTCAAATTAAGCAGCAGAATCTTTTAGAAGCAATTCAAAATAAAGTAGACGATGCTGTTAAGTCTGTGGCGAAGTCGAAAGGCTTAACGATAGTCATAGACAGAGGATCTTCATTCTATGGCGAACAAGATATAACCGACGATGTAATGAAAAAGATCGCGGCAAAATAAAAGTGATAATCTAGCGAAACCAAGAGATCAACGGTTATTAAAACCGCTGATCTCTTGGTTTTGCAGATATAAGAGGGCGCTGATTGTCGTAGTGAAGACTGATTACATCTCTCTTTAAGAGGAGGAGTGCTTTTTATGGCAGAGGATAAGAAGAAACAAGATTATCAGGCGACAAAAGATGGCTGGATCGTAAATGGTAAGAAGTACCCTAAAGAGCAGCCGCCGCCGGAAGTTGTACAGGAATTGGCAAAAGCGATCCAGGGACTGCTGAAAAAAGATTTACATTAAAAAATTGACAAGGGATGCTTCTAAAATAAAAAGAGCATTACCAAAAATAATTTGATCTTACCCTTTCTGATACCTTTATGATTGAGCTTTTAGAAGTATTTTTAAGAAATGATGCAATAAATAAAAGATAGCTTCGTCAATAAGAGTAGTAGCAGAAATAAGGGGGATTTATAATATGGTTGACTCTAAGGTAGTGGAGGCTTTTGATCTTATGTGGGGGAACTTCCCTGAGCCGGTTATGCTGGTGCATAAAAGCAGGGAAATACTGGCGGTGAATGAAGCCTGTCGTAATCTCGGCGGTGTAGCAGGAGTCAAATGTTCAGATAAAGGTTCTCCCGAGCAGCATAAAGGTTGTCTGGCCAATAAGGCACTAGCCACGCAAAAGACTACGTATTCTAAAAACAAGTCAGGAGAAAAAGAAATTATCGGTTATTGGATGCCTTTAACGGGATATCCAGAAATTTATGTTCATTTTGGTATCGGTACAACGATTGATTATGATAAGTTGCCGCAGTAATAAATAACAGCTGCAGGATATAAAGAGAAGTGTAGAATAAATACGCGAGACCTTCTTAATCTCATCTCAAATATAATTTACAGGGAGATAAACAATTGCTAAGAATCGAGATGCAATCCTATAGGATTGCATCTCGATCTATTACTTTAAAATCTCCACAAACCCCTGATCACCATCTACCCGTATCCTTTCGCCATCTTTAATGAGTGTTGTGGCATCATCAACTCCTACTACTGCCGGGATACCATATTCTCGGGCGATAACAGCACCGTGGGTCATTAATCCTCCAACCTCAGTGACGATGGCTTTAGCCGATTGGAATAAGGGCGTCCAGCCCGGATCTGTTTGGGGTGAAACTAGAATCTCTCCTTTATTGAGGACAGCATTTTCCGGTCTTAGAATAATTCGAGCAATACCTTCAGCAGTCCCGGTGGAAACAGGACTGCCAATCAGCATGCCCTCAGGAACATTCCTTCTATCAGGAGGAACAATGATAATCTCGCCTTCGCTAGTCA
>CAMKSY010000039.1 GCA_946415545.1 uncultured Pelosinus sp.
CTTTTCTTGGATGAAATTGGTGAAATGCCTTTATCCCTCCAATCAAGATTATTGCGTGTATTACAGGAAAAGGCAGTTATGCATTTAGGAGGAGATACTGTTATTCCGGTAGATGTGCGTATTGTGGCCGCAACCAATCAAAATTTAGCAAAATTAATTGAAGAAAAGAATTTTCGGCAAGACCTATATTACCGGCTTAATATACTGCGTATTCATATGCCGACGCTGCATGAAAGAATCGAAGATATACCCCTGCTTGCAAAAGAGATGATCCAAAAAATGAAACATATCAATGGGAAAATTACGGGAATTCATCTGGAAGCCAGGGAGTATTTAAAGCAGCGCAGCTGGCCGGGAAATATTAGACAACTGGCAAATACCATAGAGCGAGCTATGCTCTTAAGCAGCGGGCCAGTTATTAGCAGGCAGGATATGATTGAAGCCTATGATGAGGAAGGCGAATCTGCAGGAGAAAGAAGCCGCGAAAAAGGCGAGATGAAAGATAGTTTGGCTTTAGTGGAACATGAGATCTTACTGCGTGTCCTGCGAGAAGAGGAATATAATTATAACCGAGCAGCAGCTAGGCTTGGAATTCATCGAACTACCTTATGGCGAAAATTAAATCCCAAAGCACCAAAAAAATAATGCGTGCATATTGCACTAAATACGTTGCAAAAATGCAACGTATTTTTTATGTTGCAGAAATAAATCCAGTATTATTAAGGACAATCATGTTGGCACGAAGTTTGCAATACATAACAGGAGGTGCAGCAGAGAGAAGGTGATAGAGATGATAAAACTAGCGGTTATTGCAGATGACATAACAGGTGCAAATGATACAGCAGTGCAATTTTCTAAACGCAATATTAGCAGTTGTGTGAGAATTGATTTTGATCAAGAAAAAATACTGAAAGAAACTGCTGATGTGATTGTGATCGATACGGATAGTAGAGATATTGCACCATCGGCGGCTTATGACCGGGTAAAAACAGTCTGTGAGGCTTTGCGGGATAGTGGTATAAAAAACATTTATAAAAAAGTTGATTCCACTCTAAGGGGAAATCTGGGTGCCGAGATAGAAGCAACGGCAGCAGTCTTTCAACCAGAGATCGTAGTGATTGCCCCTGCGTTCCCCAGTAATAAACGTGTAACTGTAGGCGGATATCATTTGTTAGACCGGATTCCAATCGAATTAACGGAGATTGCTCATGCGCCGAAGAGTCCAGTAGATGAATCGCGGATTGTGGAATTATTACATAAGCAAACCAAAAGTAAGATTGGCTTAATTTCACTCCATGTTGTCATGAAAGGATTAGAGGCAGTAAAGCAAGCCATTAAGCAATGTCTGGAATGTGGTGAAAAATGGATCGTTTTTGATGCAGTATTAGATGAACATTTAGAATGTATTGTCAAAGCAACACAAGCATATCATAGGGTTTTATGGGTAGGTTCGGCAGGCTTGGCAGAACAATTAACCGATTTTTATCAATGGTCTGCAGAGCAAGAAAAGATAGGGATTGCAGCAAAAGGACCTGTGCTGGTGATTGCCGGCAGCGTGAGTAAGGTCACCCAAGCGCAGATTAGTACAGCACTGAATTTACCGAATATTGCACTAGTAAAAATGAATGTAGCCAATCTGATCCATAATAAAGAACTCGAGATAAGGCAATGCGTAATACAAGCGAAAAAACAATTGGGTCAGGGGAAAGATGTAGTAATTGCCAGCGCAGTTGATGACAGTGATGTTCTTGCTGCGGTAGCAGCGGGACAAAAATGTGGATTCAGCAGCACCGAAGTGAGTGAACAAACGGCTATTGCTTTAGGTGAGATCGCTATACAGTTAACTGAGTATCAATTGGCTGGAATGGTTCTTACCGGCGGCGATACAGCTATCCATGTTTGCCGTTCCTTGGGGGCAGAGGCTATTGAAATATTAGAAGAAGTTGCTGTTGGTATTCCTCTGGGGCGATTGGTCGGCGGTCGTTGCAATGGATTACAGGTAGTAACAAAAGCGGGTGCCTTTGGGCAGGAAGATGCATTTGTTTTATCCATAAGGGCAATGCGAAGAGTGATTTAAAAACGAGCTGAGTTCTTAGGCGAATATACAAGATAGGAGGAATAACAGATGAAACCGATATTAGGAATTACTATGGGGGATGCAGCAGGAATTGGTCCAGAGATTATTGTCAAAGCATTGGCTTCAAAAGAAATATATGAGATTGCAAGGCCCGTAGTTTTTGGCGACAAAAAAATAATGGAGCGTGCCATTGGGATTGTCGGTGAGGATTTAAAATGCCAGATCGTTCAAGACCCCAGTCTAGCTGGTAAAACGTATGGAACGATTGATGTTGTTGATTTAGATAATTTACCCTTGGATCTGCCTTTTGCACAAGTCGATGGACGAGCTGGTAAAGCAGCTTATGAATATATTGAGAAAGCAGTTGGCTATGCACTGAAAGAACAAATCCATGCAATTGTCACTGCTCCTTTAAACAAAGAAGCATTAAATCTTGGCGGTTGTCACTATCCCGGCCATACAGAAATATTGGGGGCTTTATCCGGACAAAAAGATTATTCCATGATGCTGGTTGGCGGTGCACTTAAGGTGATTCATGTGACAACTCATGTACCGCTCAGAAAAGCTTGTGATCTCGTCAAGAAGGATCGTGTGCTGCGTGTCATTCGATTAGCGGATGATACGTTAAAAATGATGGGCATCGCAAAGCCGCGGATTGCTGTCGCCGGGCTCAATCCTCATTCTGGTGAACATGGATTATTTGGCACAGAAGATGAGCTGGAAATTGCGCCAGCCATTGCTGAGGCAAAGGCAATGGGAATGGATGTTACCGGACCGGTGCCGCCAGATACTGTTTTTTATCAGGCAGCAATTAAGGAACGATTTGATATTGTTGTAGTGATGTATCACGATCAAGGACATATTCCCATTAAAGTGTTGGGTTTTGAAACAGGAGTGAATGTTACGGTCGGGTTGCCGTTCATCAGAACTTCTGTTGACCATGGTACTGCATTTGATATTGCAGGCAAAGGGATTGCAGATGGAAAAAGTATGACTGAGTCATTGTTACTGGGTGCTAAGATGGCAAAAGTAAAATTTACCCATCTTTAAAATAGATTAAATACTATAAAAATTCAAACTGAAAGGATGATTATTAATGTTTAAGCCACAAGGTATTATTACTCCTATTTTGACTCCGTTAACTGCAGAGGAAAAGCTTAACGAACAGGAACTGCGCAGCCAAATTAACCGCTTAATTGACGCAGGAGTTAGCGGTATCTTTGCTCTAGGGACAAATGGCGAGTTCTATGCATTCTCAAAAGAAGAGAAAATTGAAATTATTAAAGTTACGGTTGATGAAGTAAAAGGCCGGGTACCTGTGTATGTGGGTACTGGTTGTATTACAACACAGGAAACCGTTGAGCTCTCAAAAATTGCTAAAGAGTTAGGGGCCGATGTATTATCGGTTATCTCTCCCTATTTTTCCGGTATTTCTCAGGATGACTTATATCGCCATTTCAGCAGTGTAGCGGAAGCTGTTGATCTGCCGATTCTGCTTTATAACATTCCGGCTAGAACAGGCAATAATATTGATTACACTACCGTAAAAAAATTGGCAAAATACGAAAACATTATTGGTATCAAAGACAGCAGCGGTAATTTTGACAATACCTTAAAATACATCGAAAATACCGACCCTCGCTTAAGTGTATTAGCTGGCAGCGATTCTTTGATTCTATGGACATTATTGGCGGGCGGTACAGGAGCGATTTCCGGTTGCTCGAATGTATTTCCTGAATTAATGGTGAGCATCTATCAATTATGGTCAGAAGGTAAAATTGCAGAAGCAAATGAAGCACAAAAGAAAATCAGACCATTCCGTAATGTGATGCAAATGGGCAATCCAAACTCTGTTGTTAAACGTGCCGTCAACTTGCTGGGTTACCCAGTTGGCCCTGGCCGGGAGCCTTCAAACTGCAATAAACCTGAAATTGACGCAGCATTACGTAACGTTTTTGAATTGTATAAATAGCAGACAAAAGCGGAGCTGTAGTTTTTAAATATAAGAGTAATAACATAGAGTGAAGGGGCTGCCCAGATAATGGAGACAATCTTGACTCTATGTTTATCTCTCTGAATTTATCACAAGGGGTGTTAAAAATGAAAAAAGTTGTTATATCCCATAGATTACACGATGATGGAATGGCTGTTTTAGAAAAAGCGAATGTAACGGTTGCGATAACAAACAATGGTGATCCAAAGGCAATGCTGCCTGAATTGCTGGATGCGGAAGGTCTTATCATACGGATTGGCTCCATCGACAGAGAAACCATGCTGGCTGCGAAAAATTTAAAGGTTATCGGTCGTCCTGGTGTTGGTGTTGACGATGTGGATGTAGAAGCTGCAACAGAACTTGGCATTCCTGTAGTCATTGCTCCTGGCGCTAATACTCGTTCGGTAGCCGAGCATGCTTTTGCCTTTATGTTTGCAGCGGCAAAGGACATGGTACATAGCGATAGAGAGCTTCGTAAAGGTAATTTTAATATACGAAGCAGTTATAAAGCTTTTGAGATTTATGGCAAAACATTAGGTTTGGTTGGCTATGGTCATATTGGAAGTGTTCTTGCTAAGATGGCGTCTGGTGTTGGCATGAAGGTTGTTGTATATGATCCATTTGTTGCACCGGAAGTAATCACTGAACAAGGATATCAGCATGAAACCGAATTAAATGCGGTTTTAAAAATAAGCGATGTCATTTCCTTACATGTTCCTTTGACTCCTAAAACCAAAAATCTTATTGGTGCAGCGGAGTTAAAATTAATGAAGTCAAGCGCCATTTTAATTAATTGCTCCCGGGGCGGTATTATTGATGAAGCTGCTTTGGCAAAAGCGTTAGAAGAAAATCAAATACACAGCGCAGCTACGGATGTCTTTGAGAATGAACCGGTGACAGTTGATGAACCTTTATTTAAGTATGACAATATTATCGTATCTCCCCATATGGCTGGACAAACCAAAGAGGCAGCATCTGGCGTAGCCACCATGGCAGCAGAAGGCGTGATTGCGGTAATCAATGGTGAACGCTGGAAGAACGTATGCAATCCAAAAGCCTATGAACACCCTCGATGGAATCAATAAGGTTCACTGAAATAGGACTTTTTTGAAATAACTGAAACTTGAAATATTTTAAATGATGGGAGAATGTATCATGAGTAGTATCTATTCGTTGCTGAACATTGGAAAAATCGTTGCTGGTGCAGGCAGTATTGAGCAAATTGCAACTATTGCAGCTGATTATGAAGCTAAAAATGTAGTAATTATCACTGACCAAGGTGTCTGGGGTTCTGGTTTAGTCGATAATCCCAAGGCATTACTTGAAGGAGCAGGTGTAAATGTCCATGTAATCAATGACACACCGCCTGAGCCAACAGTAGATCAGGTTAATGCAATATTCCATGCTGCAAAAGAATTTGAATGCCAAATGATTATCGGCATTGGCGGCGGCAGTTCCATGGATACAGCAAAAATCGTTGCGTTGTTACTGACAAACAGTGTAAGTTTGCGTGATTTGGTAAAAGGCAAAGCGCAAATAAAACGCCGCGGTGTACCGACACTTATGATTCCGACAACGGCAGGAACTGGCTCTGAAGCAACGCCAAACGCTATTGTTTTAGTGCCGGAAGAGGAATTGAAAGTTGGCATCGTCAGTGAGAAGATGGTACCGGATTGTGTTATCTTGGATCCTAATTTGACAATTAATTTACCGAAACATATTACTGCCAATACAGGAATGGATGCACTGTGCCATGCGATTGAATGCTATATTTCTAAAAAAGCGAATCCTTTTAGTGACACGTTTGCATTAAAAGCAATCACTCTGATTTCTCGCAGTATTCGCACGGCATATCAAGATGGGCATAACGTAGCAGCTCGTGAAGATATGCTTTTGGGTGCAATGTTTGGGGGTATCTCCATTGCAACCTCTAGTACTACTGCTGTACATGCCCTGTCGTATCCTCTGGGAGGAAAGTATCATATTCCTCATGGTTTATCCAATGCAATTTTATTACCGGATGTAATGAAGTTTAACTTAGATGTTTGCGAAGAGAAATTTAAGGATATAGCGGTTGCGATGGGACTTGAGATTTCCGGCAGTACTACTAGGCAGGCTGCGGAGAAAATGATTGATAACCTATATTCCCTCATCAAAGATTTGAATGTTACCTGCGATCTAAGAGCTAAGGGCATTAATGAAGCGGCCCTTGATGATCTGATAGAGGCGGCAGCGAAGGTAACACGTCTTCTGGATAATAATCCAAAAGTGGTAACAAAAGAAGATATGAGGGCGATTTACAAGAAATTATTGTAATTCTCATTTTTAAAATATAAAAAGAATTTTTACGAACAAGCGAAAGTAATAGCAATACATGCAATGGAGGGGTTATTTTGTCAACCGAAAAAAAATCGAATGTGCGCTGGGTTGTTGCAGCGTTAATGTGGTCAGCAATTGCGATTAATTATATTGATCGTACTGTGCTTGCAGCCGCAGCTCCTTATATTACTAAGGAATTTAGTATAACACCGAGCCAGATGGGGATTATCATGTCAGGTTTCTTTTGGTCATACGCCTTGCTTCAAGTTCCTGCAGGCTGGTTTGCTGACAAAATTGGACAGAAGAAAACTCTTGGATTTGCTGTAGCCTGGTGGTCGGTTGCCACGGCTTTAACCGGACTTGGCACAGGGTTTAAATCAATACTAGGGTTTCGTGTGGCTCTTGGGGTTGGCGAAGCGGCTGCGTATCCAAGTAATGCAGGGATTTCTTCTAAATGGTTTCCTGATAAAGAACGGGCAACTGTTGGCGGACTTTTTGACAGTGGCTCCAAATTTGGTGGAGCAGTTGCCATGCCGCTTATTGTCTGGCTTATTGCCTTGTTTGGCTGGAAGATGACTTTTGTTATTATCGGCGGTGCGGGGATTGTCTGGTCTATTATTTGGATACTGTACTTTAAAGAAATTCCCGAAGAGCACAAAAGCGTCAATGCTGCTGAGCTGAAATATATTCGCGAGGGACAGTCAAAGAAAGAAGGTCTTGATAACGAGCAACCGATGAAATGGTACGAACTTTTAAAATACAGAAATATTTGGGCAATGTGCATCGGCTTTTTTATGATCAATTATACTTCTTATTTCTTTATTACTTGGCTTCCCACCTATCTGATCAAGGAAAAAGGTATGGGAATGCTGGCAATGGGCTTCGCAGCCATGCTGCCTCTCTTGGTTTCAATGTTTGTCGAAGTTGCTGCAGGCTGGGCATCCGACAAGGTACAGTCAAAAGGGTGGTTGTCTTTAACTGCTACTCGTAAGACCTTCTTAGTTGGCGGTCTTCTGATGGCATCTTGCATAGGTCTGGCAGCTTTCGCCGAGTCAGCGGTAACCGCCATCGTTCTTTTATGTATCGCAAAATCGGGCACGACAGTAGCTGCTTCTCAGGTGTGGGCGCTTCCTGGTGATGTAGCCCCTAAAAATATGACTTCAGTGGTTGCCGGACTTCAGAATTCCGTTTCCAATATGGGTGGAGTGGTAGGTCCTATTGTCACCGGTGCAATTTTGCAAGCTACCGGCTCATTTACTATGGCGTTGCTCCTTTCTTCCGCACTTTTGGTTGTTGGTATTTTAAACTATCTATTTTTGCTGGGAAAAGTTAAGCACATTGAGGTTTAAAATAGATAGCATGTAAGGATAACTGCATTAGAGTAAGATAGCAAATGCTTTGACGTATCTTGCAGATTTAGCCTGTGCATCAGGTGGAACCACCACCTGATGCATTTATTTTATTATAGGGTATGCAGCATCGTAATGATTGAAGTGATTGAACAATACTGCTGGATAAAGGATATTTTAATAACCTTGAGTCGATTTGCTATCTATCATAGTTGATAGGAGGAATCACTAAAATGAGTGTTAAAAAGAAACTATTGGTCATTATGCTAGTAATCAGTTTTATACCGCTCATACTATTGTCGGTCATTTCAGTACGGTATTTAAGTTCCGAATTAGAAAAAGAAACAATTAATCAATGCAAGGAACTCGCTATTGAAGTGAATCTGCAAATTAATGGATATCTTGATAAATCTTTTATTGCACTTAAAACAATTGCTGCCAATCCCACAGTAAAAACCTTTGATATTCCTAAGGTAAAAACTTTTTTGCTTCAGGTTCAGAAGGTATATCCTGAGAACTCATTTGCCCTCGATGATGTAAAAGGAAACCAGGTTGTACGGGGCGACAATATCCCCGTCGCCAACATTTGGGAGAGACCTTTTTATCAATTGGCACTTAAAGGACAAGATGAGGTAATATCAGGAGTTGTATTTAGTAAAAACTCAAACCGTTTTGTCATTAATCTTGTAACGCCTATACGTGATGCAGATGCAGCAGGCGGGGTAATCGGAATCATGCAGGGGTCAATTACCCTCACCAAAATAAGTGAATTTGTGACAAAATTGTCTAATGATAATACGCTTGCATATGTAATTGATAGTGAAGGTAAAATATTGGCGCATCCTGATCAAAATTTGGTCAAAGATCGTGTGGATATGAATGAAGTCGGTTTTATAAAACAAGGCTTGTCTGAAAAGAAAAACGGATTTGCCATTATTGAGGACAAAGCGGCTGGCAAAAAACTAGTTACTTATCGATATGATGATAGAACAGGCTGGCTGATATGTCTGGAGGTACCTTACACGGTTATAACTGAAAAAACTCATTCACTAATAGTTATGATGGGACTGATAACGTTAGTAGTATTGGTGTTGGTGGGAGTAGTAGCTTTTTTAATTGCCAAACGTTTTTCGGAACCAATCTTAAAGATGCAGAAGCTGGCGAGTCAGATTGCCCAGGGTGATCTGACGCAGAAAATTGAGATCTCTTCAAAGGATGAAATCGGTCTATTAGCAGCTGCTTTTGCTGCAATGGTAACGAATTTAAAAAAATTAGTTAGTCAGGTGCAGGGTAATGCTCAGCAGTTGGCCGCAGCATCCGAAGAGTTGACATCTAGTGCTGAACAGTCCGCAGTAGCTGCAAATCAAGTCGCCTCATCCATAACGGAGGTGGCAGAAGGGACGGATCAGCAATATCATGTACTAAGTCAGGTAACTACTGTAATTGAACAAATGTCTAAGAATATTCAGCAGGCAGCAAAGAATGCTAACGGAGTATCGGAGCAGTCTCTTAAAGCTGTCGATACAGCCCAGGAAGGCGGCCAGTCAGTACAAGGAGCTGTGAAGCAAATGCTGGATATTGAACATACAGTTAGTACCTCAGCCGTCGTTGTTGCCCAGCTGGGTGAAAGGTCAAAAGAAATAGGGCAAATTGTTGATACCATCTCTGGGATTGCAGGTCAAACCAATCTTTTAGCTCTAAATGCTGCAATCGAAGCGGCGAGAGCAGGTGAGCAGGGCCGCGGTTTTGCAGTTGTTGCTGAAGAGGTACGCAAATTAGCGGAACAATCCCAGGAGGCGGCAAAACAGATTGCTCATCTGATTGGCGAAATTCAAAGTGAAACGGACAAAGCTGTAATCGCTATGCAAGAAGGTACAACTAAGGTTAAAGCTGGTGCCGGAGTAGTAAATGAAGCGGGCGACAGCTTCCAAGAAATCATTGGGATGATAACAAACCTGTCTGTTCAGGTTGGAGAGATATCAGCGGTTATCGGACATTTAGCAAGTGACAGCCAGCAGGTCGTACTTTCAGTACAGCAGGTTGATCAATTGACGAAGGGCTCAGCAGGCGAGGTACAGAACGTTTCTGCTGCAACAGAAGAACAGGCTGCTTCTATGGAAGAAATCGCAGCTTCGAGTCAGAAGCTTGCGCAAATGGCTCAGGAGTTACAAGCAGCAGTTAGTAATTTCCGGATTTAGTATAAAGCATAGTAGGAATTAGCATTTGTTTTATAGAAAATACCTGTAATCTACCTTATCAATAGATTACAGGTATTTTTGCTGTATCGTTTTTTGATAAGCTTCGTAAAAGTGGAATTTCTTAAGAAGACTGTTTTGATATTACGGCATGAAAGGGCGGCACAGGCAATGCAGGAATATATTATACAAATCACTTTTATCAATTGTCCGGGATTAGGGTATAAAATATTTCAAATTACTGAAGAACATCATATTGATAAAATCGCCATGGAAGTCATTCCTAACTATGGAATGGTACTTCAATTTCAATGTAATTCCTCAATGCAAGTTCAAGAATTCGTTGCCGAGTTAAGAAGATTGGAGAATATCCAATCCGTCACATTTCGCAGTCTAATGCCTTATAAAGAAAAAGAACATAAATTACAAACCATTCTCAATTCTGTTAGCGAGGGAGTGCTTGCCATTGATGGGGAAGGGAAAATTTCTCATATCAATCAAGTTGCATGTAAAATATTCAATTGTACTCCCAATGAGGTCATCGGCTTACAAGTAGAAACATTGCTGGGAAAAAATCCTTCCATCCTCCAAACATTACAGCTGGGGCAAACGTACCGATTAAGAGAGCGAAAGATACAGAAGGACGGCAGGACGATACAATTTCTCTTTAGCAGTGTACCAGTGAAAAATGATCAGGGAGAAATTATAGGAGCGGTCTCTACTGTTCAGGATTTTTATCAAGTAAAAAATATACTATTGCAATCAGATAAAACCCGTCCTTTGATTGCTTTCGACGACATCGTGTACCAAAGTCCACAAATGGCTAGGCTCATAACGGTTGCCAAAACGGTAGCAAAAAGCTCTTCGACCATTTTGCTGCGGGGAGAAAGCGGTACTGGCAAAGAATTATTTGCAACAGCTCTTCACACAGGCAGTCTCAGGTGCGAGAATCCTTTTATCGCTATCAACTGCACAGCACTGACAGATACCCTGCTGGAAAGTGAATTATTCGGTTATGAAGAGGGGGCCTTTACCGGTGCCGCAAAAGGAGGGAAAAAGGGTCTTTTTGAACAGGCTGATCATGGCACATTGTTCTTGGATGAAATTGGAGATATCTCTCAGAGACTGCAAGTTCAGCTATTGCGAGTTCTGCAAGAGGGGACTATTCGCAGAGTGGGAGGGAGTAAAGAAATCGCGGTGGATGTACGGATTATTGCCGCCACTCATCGCGATTTGGAACAATTAATCTGTTTAGGTAAATTCCGGGAGGACTTATATTATCGGCTGAATGTGATTCCGTTGGTCATTTTGCCCTTGAGGGAAAGAAACGAGGATATTCCTCTGCTTGCCCAGCATTTAATTCGAAAAATTTGTACAAAACTGAATAAGCCAGAAATGTATTTGGCAAAAGAAAGTGCTGCTCTCCTGATGCAGCAAGAATGGCCCGGTAATGTAAGGCAATTGGAAAATACTCTGGAGCGTCTAATTAATTTAACTGACGCTGCAGAAATTAGACCGGATCATCTTTCTGCTTGGGCAGATATTACTGCTTACAGCCATAACAGTAATACTGTCTTACGAAAAGAGCAAGCACTGCAGGTTGAGATTCCCCTTAAAGAGGAATGGCCTTCACTAAAAGAGATTGTGGCTGGTGTTGAAAAAGAAGTCATCATGAAGGTTTTGGAAAAATATCCGTCATCAAGGTTAGCCGGACAGATTTTAGGAGTATCAAATACGACGATCTTAAATAAAATACGGGCATATAAGATTTGAAAAATACGAAAAGCGTTTAAGGTTTTTATTGGCATAAAACGTGCATATATTTAGAATGATCAGACTCGATATAAGGTGAAATTTGAAAGGAGAGCAAACATGACTTCAGAAAACCATGGCATGCATCGAGGGTTAAAAAATCGCCATATACAAATGATTGCATTGGGAGGAGCTATTGGTACGGGGTTATTTTACGGATCAGCCCAATCCATCCAACTGGCGGGACCGGCAATTGCATTATCGTATCTCATTGGTGGAATCGTGATTTTTTTAATTATGAGGATGCTGGGTGAAATGTCAGTAGATGAGCCTGTTTCTGGCTCTTTTAGCCATTATGCGTATAAATACTGGGGAGAGTTTCCTGGCTTCTTATCTGGCTGGAACTATTGGTTTAACTATATTGTAGTCAGTATGGCGGAGTTAACTGCAGTTGGCATTTATATTCACTACTGGTGGCCCGATGTACCGCCATGGGTTTCAGCCCTTGCATTCTTAGTCATTATTACATTGATCAATTTAGTTGAAGTCAGAATGTTCGGTGAACTTGAGTTTTGGTTTGCATTAATTAAAGTCATTGCCATTATCGGAATGATACTACTGGGAATCATGATGATTTTCACAGGTATAGGCACTGGCGGCCAAGCCATTGGTTTTGAGAATCTTTGGATGCATGGCGGTTTCATGCCTAATGGTGTATGGGGGGTGCTGCTTTCTTTAGTCATTGTCATGTTTTCTTTTGGGGGGATTGAGTTAATTGGTATTACTGCGGGGGAAGCGGATAATCCCAAAAAATCAATTCCCAAAGCCATTAATCAGGTGATTTGGCGAATTTTACTTTTCTACGTGGGTGCGCTATTGGTCATGCTGATTATTTATCCATGGAATAAAGTCGGCTTGGAAGGAAGCCCCTTCGTACAAATCTTTTCTAAAATGGGCATTCCGGCTGCTGCAACGATTTTAAATATCGTTGTTCTTACAGCTGCTCTTTCCGTTTATAATAGTGGGATTTACAGCAATGCCCGCATGCTTTATGCTTTGGCACAGCAGGGGAATGCTCCTAAGGCTTTTAGCAAATTAAGCAGCAGAGGTATTCCAGTAACTGGTGTTCTTGCTTCTTCTGCCTGTACCCTGATTGCTGTGGTCTTAAATTATTTGGTTCCGGGTAAAGTGTTTTTATATTTGATTTCAATAGCTGTTTTGGCTGCAGTCATAAACTGGGTTATGATTGTGATTGCGAATCTCAAATTCCGGGCAGCTAAAGGCACAGAAGCAAAAAAATTAGAATTCAAAGTACCTGGGTATCCCTTTGCCAATTATTTCTGCATTGCCTTTTTGCTTATGATTGTAGGGTTAATGTTTCAAATCGAAGATATGAAATTATCACTCTATGTTATGCCTCTGTGGCTGGCAATTTTATGGGGTGCCTTTCGGTTTAAGAAACAAGTCATCGTAAAAAAAGAAGAATTGCATCGTTAGGCTTATAGATTGACACGTTTTTTTCTCAGATGAAAAGAAAACGTGTCAAGAAAAATTATCGGAATATTCAATATACATTAGATTTCCCCATTTACAGTTTTGGCATGAGAGTTGCATGGTATTAAGGATGTAATGCCTTACATATATCTTTGCCAGAAAGAAGGTTGCAATGGATTTACCGATTCGTTGCCAAGGCAGAGCACTATAAAGGTGACAGCATAGTAAAGAATGGGGGAATTTATGATGGCAGTTAAATATATTCCGGAGCCTTTTCGAATCAAGATGGTCGAACCTATCAAAATGCTTACGCGAGAAGAAAGAGAAGAAAAGATCAAAGAAGCCAATTATAATTTGTTTAACCTTGCTGGGCAAGATGTCTATATTGACCTTTTAACGGATTCGGGTACCAATGCCATGTCGGATCAGATGTGGGCTGGTATTATGAGGGGCGATGAAGCCTATGCGGGATCTTCCAGTTACTACAAGCTGGTTGAGGCTGGAAAGGATATTTTCGACTATGGCTTTATTCAGCCGGTTCATCAGGGACGTGCAGCGGAAAAAGTTCTCTTTGGAACGGTACTAAGTGAAGGTAAAGTGGCGATCTCTAATATGTTTTTTGATACGACGAGAGCGCATGTAGAGCTTTGCGGCGCAAGAGCTATCGACTGTGTTGTGGAAGAAGCAAAAGATCCTGCTAAGAAAGCTCCCTTCAAGGGGAATATGGATATTAAAAAGATGGAGAAAATCATCTTAGAATATGGTCCTGAAAATGTTGGATTGGTGGTTTTAACCGTTACTAACAATTCAGCTGGTGGTCAGCCTGTGTCTGTACAAAATGTTCGAGATGTAGCTGCTGTATGTAAAAAATACAATATCCCTCTGGATATTGATGCTGCCCGCTATGCTGAGAATGCTTACTTTATCAAATTGCGTGAGGAAGAATTTAAAGATGCATCGATTAAGGAAATTATCAGAACTATGTTTGCCTGTGCAGATATGTTTACCATGTCTTCCAAGAAAGATTGTGTAGTAAGTATGGGTGGTCTTATTGGCATCAAGAATGCTGATTCTTCATTAATTCTGCCTATTAAAGCTCGCTGTATCTCCTTTGAAGGCTTTACTACCTATGGCGGCCTTTCCGGACGTGATTTGGAAGCCTTGGCTCTGGGGCTTTACGAAGGACTTGACGAAAATTATCTGCGATACCGCATCGGCCAAATGGAGTATCTGGCAGCTCGCTTAGATGATGCAGGAATTGCTTATCAGTCGCCAGTGGGTGGGCATGGCGTGTTTATTGATGCTAAGGCGATGTTTCCTCAATTGCCTTATTATGAATTTCCAGGTCAGGTTCTTGCGATTGAGCTTTATAAGGAAGCCGGAATTCGTTCATGTGATATTGGCTCTTATATGCTGGGAAATGATCCTGATACCAAAAAGCAGCTTCATGCAGATTTTGAGTTTACTCGTCTGGCAATTCCCCGCCGAGTATATACCCAGGCTCATTTTGACGTAATGGCTGATGCCCTTATTGCCATCAAGGAAAGAGCGCATGAAGTCAAACATGGCTACAAAATTACATGGGAACCGCCCATTCTTAGACATTTCCAGGCAGCGCTAGTCCCAATTGAAGAATAAGAAAAACTAACTAAAGGACTGCCTCTATACGATAGTTTTTAAATCGTATAGAGGCAGTCCTTTTGAATCACAAAGGCGCAATGATCCTTAGTACTCTTTGCGCCTTTGTGGTCAATTCGTTTTATTTACTAAAATGAGAATATTATAAAAATGTCAACAAGTCTTATGACGAAATCGAATTTTGATTTTCTTGAAAAGCATATATAAGTATTATATGATGCAAATAGAACATTATTTTACATTTTAAAGGAGGAACGCCAAGTGGAGAAAGTTGTAGCGACTCAAAAAGACGGTTTAGGAACACGCGCGACGATTCAAAAGTTCGGAAGGTTTCTTAGTGGAATGGTAATGCCCAATATTGGAGCCTTTATCGCATGGGGATTTATTACAGCTCTATTTATTCCAACAGGATGGCTGCCAAATGAAAGTTTATCAAAATTAGTCGGACCGATGATTGTCTATCTGCTGCCTTTGCTGATCGGTTATACCGGAGGCAAAATGGTTTACGATGCCAGAGGCGGAGTGGTGGGTGCCGTTGCCACCATGGGGATTATTGTTGGCTCGACTCAGCCTATGTTTATGGGTGCAATGTTAATGGGGCCTATCGGCGGCTGGGTAATTAAAAAAGTCGATGAGGTATTTGAAGGCAATATTCCTGCTGGCTTTGAAATGTTAATCAATAACTTTTCAGCGGGCATTGTTGCTGGTGCTGTGGCAATTTTGGCCTTTGTTGGTGTCAGTCCTATCATGTTAGGAATTACCGCAGCATTGTCAGCTGGATTAGCAGCTGTTGTAAATGCTGGATTATTACCTTTAGCAAATGTATTCATTGAACCTGCTAAAATTCTATTCCTGAATAATGCTTTAAATCATGGAATTTTAAGCCCAATTGGAATGGAACAGGCAGCAAAAGCAGGACAATCTATTGTCTTCCTATTGGAGCCAAATCCAGGACCGGGTCTTGGGATATTGCTGGCATATTGGTTTGCAGGTAAAGGAAACATCAGACAATCTGCACCGGGTGCTATAATTATTCATTTCCTTGGCGGTATTCATGAAATTTACTTCCCTTATATATTAATGAACCCACGTTTACTCTTAGCTGTTATCGGTGGAGGTGTCTCCGGTACTCTGACTTTCCAGGCTTTAGGTGCTGGTTTGGTTGCGGTCCCAGCTCCCGGCAGTATTTTCGCATTGATTGCAATGTCTCCTAAAGGCGGTCTTTTAGTAGTATTAGCTGGTGTTGCTGTTGCAACAGCCGTAGCATTTTTTATAGCCTCTGCAATTCTTAAGATGAGCAATCAGGTGGCAGATGATGACGAATTAGTGCAGGCTACTGCAAAAGTACAAGAGCTCAAAGGCAATAAAATCGAAGTTACGCAAACTGTTTCTACAAAAGTAAATAAAGTGGTATTTGCTTGTGATGCAGGCATGGGGTCTAGCGCGATGGGAGCTACGATTCTTCGTAAGAAGTTTAAAGAAGCGGGCATAGACGTTACTGTTATCAATACGGCAGTCAATGAACTTCCTAGTGATGCGGATATTGTTATCACTCAAAGAACCTTAACCGAACGTGCAAAGACGAAACTGCCAACGGCAGAACATATTTCAATTGAAAACTTCTTAAATAGTCCAGAATATGATCAGTTGGTAAAACGTTTATCATAAACTAATTCTTCCTCACTTGAATTCACGAGACTATAATGTTTCAGACTATATAACATAAAAGAAAAGGGGCTGTCTCAAAATTAAAATTTGAGACAGCCCTAAAAATATGCCTAAGAAACTTTTTATATATCTAAGCCTTATTCGGTTAGATTTGGAGTGTCATAGTTACGCATAGGCAAATGACAATGTGCCAAGAATAATACAGAATAGAATGCAGTATTTAAAAGTAACTCCTAAAAGATCGCCTTCTCTGCCGGTTAGACCAGTGGCGGAGGCAGCAATTGCAATACTCTGCGGCGATATCATTTTACCAGCGGTTGCTCCTGCCATGTTGGATGCAGCAATCCAGGTTGAATTAGCGCCGATCTGAATTGCAGTTTGCGCTTGTAAAGCACCAAAGAGTACATTCGAACTTGTGTCACTGCCAGTAACGAAAGTTCCAAGAGCGCCAATTGCTGGAGCAATAGCAGGATAAGAATTACCAGTTGCATTGGCTAGACCAATTGCAATCGCAGATACCATACCACTATAACTCATAATTTTAGCCATACTGATGATGCAAAGCACAGTAATAATAGTCTTTGGCATATTAGCTATTGTTCCAAAGAACGTAGCTGCCATTTGTTTAAAAGATGCTCCTTGGATTAGACCGCCAATGATACCTGCGACCAAAATCAGGGTACCAGGGGTAATAAACCAATTCACTTCCAATTGATGACCACCAGGGCCCGTATAGATGTTATAAAAGCTTTTGAGTTTACTTAGCGGACCATTAATCAGCGGTACAATATCGCTGGTACCTAAGATTAGAACTAATAACAAGATATATGGTGACCAGGCTATTAGTCGGCCGCCACTTACAGCAGCTTGCTCAGATGATTGCACTGCCACTACTTCTGTTTCACGTTCAGAGGGGAATTTCCATATTGTTGCCGGTGGAAAGAGTTTCACCCATAAGGCGGTTAATACCATGGAGGCAACTGATCCTAGCACTGAAGTTAATTGTGGACCAAGATATTTTGCCACTAATAATTGAATGACGGCAAAGCTTCCTCCAGAAATCAGTGTAGCACCCATTACCCCTTTTAGCCCTGAAAGTTTTTTAGTCATTATGATGATAAGAATAAAGGGAATTAAAATAATTAAAGGTGTTAGCTGTAGAGCAACATCAAAAGTAAGTGGAAGCAAAGGAACATTTGCTACTCCGGAAAGGGTCGTTACAGGGATTCCGACCGCCCCAAAGGCCGTAGGTGCTGTATTGGAAATTAAGCAAAAGGCAGCAGCAAAAAAAGGATCAAACCCTAAGCCAATGAGTATTGCGGCAGGAATAGCAACTGCTGTGCCAAAACCAGCCATGGCTTCAAGGAATCCCCCAAAGCCCCAGACAATAAGAAGTGCTTGAATTCTACGGTCAGTGGAAAGGTTGGCAATTTGATGTTTAATATTATTCATTGCCCCGGTTTTAACGGAAAGATTGTAAATAAAAAGCGCTGCAATAATGACCCAGATAATCGGAAAGAATGCATATACACTGCCTTCCAGACCTGCTCTTAATGTTAAATTTCCTGGCATACTCCAAGAGAACATAGCGAGAGAGATGGTAATTATCAATCCAATGAAGCATGCTTTAGGAGCGGCTATTTTAAGCCATCCTAAACTAATTAACAGCCAAAGTAATGGTATAAACCCGATAAGGGAAGAAGCCAATACTCCGTAAGGAGATACGATGATTTGCCACATAATCTTTCACCTCATAATCATTTATTACTCTTTTGGAAACCCAAAAGGCTATATGTATCAAGGTAGTAACCTTGTAATTTTTTACTGTTTGTTTAATCATTTTGAGAGTTTGCTAAGTCATTATTTCATATAAGGAAGTAATTGGATAATGACGATTAACTGATGAAGAGGTAATCCTCTTCTTTTGGGATAATTTTCATACTTTAATAAATTATTCAGAAAAATAGAAAAGTTTGTGAAAAGTTTCCTAAAAGCTCATTTATTCTATAATAGTC
>CAMKSY010000040.1 GCA_946415545.1 uncultured Pelosinus sp.
AACTTGTGGTGACAAACGGAGGTGTTATAAATTGCGCCAATTTCGTTCTGCTTTCTTAAGTCTGCTATTCCTGATGCTGTTTTTGGTGCCTCAGATTAGTATGGCGGCGTTAAATGATAATAATCCGGGAGCAAAACCAGCTGCATCTATAACTTCATTGAAAGCTGCAGCATTACCGCAGACAAAACTTTCTGGCAGCAATCAGTTAATCAATGTTCGGTGGTTAGTACATAAAGATGCTGTGGAAGGAACCAGTAAATTACGCTTAGTAATTGATACGAAGGATGCTGTAAAAGTTAGCAGCAAGCTGGATGGGACAAAAGGCTCTCAGTTAGTCATTGATATTAATGGTGCAGCGGTAGGAAATGTTAACAATTTAGTAAATCTAGACGGAAAAATTGCGGACAAGGTTCGATTTATTAAAAAAGACAATACCAATAGTCAAGTTATAGTAGACTTATCAACTATGATTGAAGATAGCGACTATAAAGTATTTACATTAAAAAGTGATGCAATTAATAATAAGACCTTTCGTGTGGTAATTGATGTGAATCAAGTTCTGCCTAAAGTCGAGTATAATTTTACTGCTGGATTAAGGGATAAAGTAATTGCTATTGACCCTGGGCACGGTGGCAGTGACCCGGGGGCTATTGGCCCCAACAAATTACAGGAAAAGACTGTGACCTTGGCAGTAGCGCAAAAGGTGCAGGCCTTACTGGAAAAAGCAGGCGCTAAAGTATTGATGACCAGAAAAGCAGATGTAGATGTCTTTGGACCCAATGCGAGTGCCGTTGATGAATTAAATGCTAGAACTTTGGGGGCAAATAATAATAAGGCCGACGTATTTGTCAGCTTGCATATTAATGCTTTCACCAGCCCTAGTGTAGGCGGTACAGCTACTTATTATTATCAGAAGAGTAATTATGATATTTTGTTGGCAAATTGCATTCAAGATAATTTGGTTAAAACCGGGGGACTGCAAGATCGTGGTATTAATGCCGCAGGATTTTATGTAATCAAGAAAACTAAAATGCCTTCTGTTTTGGCTGAGTTAGGTTTTATTTCTAATCCTGATGAAGAAAAATTGCTGGGTACTCCACAATTCCAGCAGAAAATGGCGCAAGGGATTGTGCAGGGATTAGATGACTTTTTTGCTCAAGCTGCTAGAAAGGGCGGTGGCTTATAGTGTTTGGTAAAAGAATTGCTTTAATAAGTATGTTGTTAATGCTGTCTATAATGCTGGGGGGCTGCGATACTGCCGCTCCTCAGTCACCAACAGTGCCGGATGTTCAAAATGAAAATGCCCAACAAGGAACAGAGCCAGGAAAAACAGTAAATCCAGGACAAGATACGATGACTATGACAGTATATTTTGCAACAAAAGATGCAGCGAATTTAATAAGTGAAAAATATGTGGTTCCTAAGAATAGTCATCCAGCACAAACTGCCATGGAGTTATTGATAGCAGGAACCAAGAACCCTGATTTAGTTTCTGTATTTCCGGCAGGAACCAAACTGCGGAATATTTCGGTTAAGGATCATATTGCCTATGTTGATTTTAATGATAGTTTAATAAAGAATAATAAGGGTGGCTCAGCCTTAGAAATATTGCTGGTGGGTGCCATTGTCAATACATTAACTGAGTTTCATGATATACAAAAAGTGCAGATTTTGGTAGAGGGTAAAAAGATTGATACGATATCAGGTCATATGGATATCGGAGAACCGTTAAGCCGATCTGAGAAAATAATTAAAAAGAGTAAATGATACTTCGAAAAGCAGCAATCTAAAGTCAGATTGCTGCTTTTATGTATTTTAGCAGATCGATACGGAGAATAATAAGGCAAATGACTATAAAAATATTTGAATAAGATTGCTGCATATGCAGGATTTCAAACTTATAAAACAGAACTTTAATACATTTATACTGTTTGGGGATTAGGTAGGTGTAAGATGGAAATTAAAAATTTAGGAGAATTTGCTTTAATTGATCTGATCAAAGCCGATACGATTCATAATAAGGAAAATGTAGTGGTTGGCATTGGGGATGATGCAGCAGTTTTGATACCAGCCTCTGAGAAATTGCAATTGGTGACAACTGACATGCTGGTAGAGAAGGTTCATTTTGATTTGTCTACTACCAGTGCCTTTCAGCTGGGGTATAAATCGATTGCAGTAAACCTAAGTGATATTGCAGCAATGGGAGGACAGCCAACCCACGTTGTTATATCCATCGCTTTGCCTAGCTGTTTGTCTGTGGGCTTCGTTGTATCCTTATATGAGGGTATGAAAAATATTTGTCATGAGTTTGGTGTTAATATAGTTGGTGGGGATACGGTAGCGAGCCCTAATGGCTTGGTGATTAATGTAACGGCAATGGGGGAAGTTGACCCAAAGGAACTTCAGAGGCGTTCAGGAGCAAGTGTGGGAGACTTAGTGGTGGTTACCGGTACATTAGGTGACTCAGGATGCGGATTAGAGCTCTTACAGCAGAAAAAATGGACGGAGTATGAATTTTTCCAACCCTTAGTGTCAAGACATGTAACACCTAGACCCCAAGTTACAGCAGGGGTGATACTTGCATCTTTTGGTTCAACAAGTATGAATGATATTAGTGATGGTTTGGCAAGTGAAGTGAATGAGATTGCCAAGGCGAGTCAGGTAGGGATACGTATCTATGCAAAGATGATCCCCTTGTCAGCAGAAGTCTGTGCTGCAGCCCGTGCTTTGGGGAAAGATGGACTGGAGTATGCATTATATGGCGGCGAAGATTATCAATTGGTCTTTACGATTTCAGCGCAGCAGTTCTCATTAATATCTCAAGATAACCTTGGTACTAAGTTGACGGTTATTGGTGAAGTGATTGAGCAAAGACACGGTGTACTATTGGTGGATAAAGAGGAAGCAGAGTCACTGCTAGAACCTAAAGGATATAATCATTTTCGCCAGTAGGTTAGGTAAGGAGGAATTTTTTTCGTATGCTGGAATTTAAAACAACTTCCCCAGAAGAAACATCTGCCTTTGGCAAATGTTTAGCTAAGATACTATCTGTAGGGAAGGTAGTATGTTTGGTTGGAGATTTAGGGGCTGGGAAAACTTTATTAGTACAGGGATTAGCAGAAGGATTGGGTATAGAAGATAGCGTACATAGCCCTACTTTTACCATTTTAAATGTATATGAAGGACGCTTTCCTGTATATCATTTTGATTTATATCGATTAGAAAATGCTGAAGAATTATTTGATGTTGGCTTCTATGAATATATGGGAGGAGATGGACTTTCGATCGTTGAGTGGGCAGATAAGTTCCCAGAAGAGCTGCCAGATGAATATTTATGGATTGAGATACGTTCGAACGTTGAGAATAATACAGGTAGCGTAGAGGACAGGTCCTTACAGGTACGGGCACTTGGAGCTACTTATGAACAACTTTGTGAGGAGCTGAAACAGACATGCCAATTCTTGCGATAGATACAGCTACGTTGGTGTCCAGTGTTGCTGTAGCAACTGCAGACAGCCTATTGGCTGAAATTACATTACAAACAAAAAAAACACATTCTGAATTATTAATGCCTCATATTGCTAAATTACTGGATATGGCTCAGGTCGCTAAATCGGATCTTAAGGGAGTAGCTGTCAGTGTTGGACCTGGCTCCTTTACAGGTCTTAGAATAGGTTTATCTACGGCTAAAACCCTAGCTTATGCTTTACAGATTCCTCTGGTTGGCGTATCTACCCTGGCAGCGATGGCCTATGGCTGTCCGGTCCCAGGAGTGATTCTGGCTCCTATGCTGGATGCACAGAAGGGAAACGTCTATCAAGCATTATTTGAATGGCATCAGGGAGAATTAAAAGAGATACAGCCGGCGGTTGTGACAGAGGCTGCTGCTGCTTTAGAGAGTTTGAGCCAGCAGGAAAGACCTGTAATTGTAATGGGAGAATCTGCGGCTATGTATCGTGACAAAATAGAACAGATTGGAAAAAATCTAATACTTGCTGCACCTCATGTGGTTATTCAACGAGCCGGCAGTGTTGCCGGTTTAGGCTACAAACTGATTAAGCAAGGAGTGCGACATGATGTAATGGGCTTAGAACCTTTATATATTAGACGTTCAGAAGCTGAGGTTTTGTGGGAGTGTCGTCATGGAGTCGCCAAATGACCGTAATGATGGTGCGGCGTATGAATACGCTTGATATTGATGGTGTTCTTGCAGTAGAGCAGCAATCCTTTATGACCCCCTGGTCTCGTGAAGGATTTGTCAATGAAATGAGCAATGAATTGTCCTATTATCTGGTGATGGTTGATGCTGGTAAAATCATTGGCTATGCTGGTATGTGGCTTATTGTAGATGAAGCACATGTTACGAATGTTGCAATTTTACCCACATATAGAGGACAGGGATTAGGCGATAAATTAATGTCTGCTCTTCTTGAACATGCAAAAAATCGAGGTGCGGTTAGAATGACCCTGGAAGTGCGGGCTTCTAATGCGGTTGCTCAAGGTCTATATAGCAAATTTGGTTTTATTTCCCAAGGAAGACGACGTAATTATTATACGGATACCAAAGAAGATGCACTCATTATGTGGTGCGAGATGTCATAAGGAAGTTTGATAAATAAAAAAAGAGCCACTTTCGTGGCTTATAGGGTGATTGATGATACTTACAATATGTCATAGTAGGTAAGAATGTGACTATTATTGTATCGATTGTAATGATAGAAAGATGGAGGCCTTTGTTTTGGAAAATACGCAGCAAGAAACCAGAAAACCTTGTTTAACACTGGCTTTAGAAACCAGTTGTGATGAAACATCTGCAGCAGTAGTGGCTGATGGACGCATTGTTTTATCAAATATTATTTCTTCCCAGATTCCAGTACACCAAAAATATGGTGGAGTTGTGCCTGAGATTGCTTCACGTAAACATATTGAAAATGTACTTCCAGTAATTGATCAGGCGCTAAAGGAGGCTGGGGTAGCACTAACTGATATTTCAGCCATTGGAGTTACCTACGGACCAGGTCTGGTGGGAGCATTATTAGTTGGCGTGTCAGTAGCAAAAGCCTTATCTTTTGCTGCAGAGATACCTCTTGTTGGTGTGAATCATTTAGAGGGGCATATTTTTGCTAATTTTCTGGCTCACCGGAAATTAGAGCCGCCGTTCATGGCTTTAGTAGTATCGGGCGGTCATACGTCCTTAGTGCATGTGAAGGGGTATAATGAATTTGTATTATTAGGACAGACACGGGATGATGCGGCAGGGGAGGCTTTTGATAAAGTTGCAAGAGTAATGAAACTGCCTTACCCTGGAGGTCCATATATTGATGCGTTAGCTGCTAAAGGCAATCCGGAGGCTATTGCTTTTCCTAGAGCACTATCAGGAAAAAACAGCTTTGAGTTTAGCTTTAGCGGATTAAAATCGGCAGTGTTAAACTATTTAAATAGTGCAGCGCAAAAACAAGAAGAAATAAATACAGCAGATGTAGCGGCTAGTTTTCAAGCAGCTGTCATTGATGTACTGGTTAGTAAAAGTCTTCAAGCTGCGGCTGTCTGTGGTGTAGGGCAGATTGTTCTTGCTGGAGGCGTAGCTGCCAATAGTGGTCTTAAAGCTAAATTAGGGTATGAATGCCAACAGGCAGGGATATCGTTCTACTATCCAGATCCTATATTGTGTACTGATAATGCTGCTATGATTGCTTGCAGAGCCTATTATCAGCATCAAATAGGTGATTATGCCGGTTTGCATTTGAACGCAAAACCTTCCTTAAAATTAGGAGCTACAGGTGCAGGAATTAACATATAGGGTAAAATGTTAAATAAAAGTTTGAAAATTCCATGACAAGGAATTTTTATATAATAAGTGGAATAAGTATAAACAAAGTAATAGAGCATGTATTCGCAGTTATTTTTAAGTAATCCTTGGAGGTACAAATGGGAGTGGCTGGAGATATTTGTCGAAAAGTAACTACATTAGCCCCGGCGCAAATTGCAGTACTAGATACGATTTGCACTGTATTGGGATTAGCAAGTGACTTGGCACACGCTCAAGTTACCTTGTATACGAAAGCGCGTTTGGAAAACTTTTTGGTTATTGCAGCGCAAATAAAACCCAATACAAGCTATGTGCAGCATAAGCCCAACTTATTGGGGACAACGGTCTATGCCTTGGAGGAGCCACTTATATGGCGAAGCATTTCCATGGGAGAAGCGATTCATGGGCAACGGGAATGGGCTCTTGGTATGTGGATGGAAATGCAGGTTTATCCGGTGCGAGATGCTAGTGGCAATGTAATTGCTGCTGTCAGTTTTGAATCTAGCATGGAAGAAGCTCACGTGCATGGGCATCAACTTTTAGTTGAAACAGCGCAACTTCTTTTATCGACGGTGAAAATACCAAGCAGCAGTAAACAATATCGTTCCTTGTCTGCAAGTGATGGTATTCTCATTGTGAATGAACATGGTAAAATCATCTTTGCTAATTCAACCGCTGATAGTATATATAAGGTATTAGCTGTAGGAAATATTGTCGGACGGCGCATTTATGAGCGTCAGGCGCATATGGGATTAGCCCAAAAGGCTATGACCATTCAAGAGCCTTGTGAGGCAGAATTGTCAGCAGGCAATATGGTATTGGTACAAAGGGCAATTCCCATTATTGTAAACCAAGTTACAGCCTGTACGGTTGTAATCCTAACTGATGTTACCGAAGTGAAAAAGAAAGAAAAAGAGTTATTAATAAAATCAGCAGTCATTCAAGAAATACACCATCGAGTGAAAAATAATTTACAGACCATTGCCAGTTTATTGCGGCTGCAGTCAAGACGTACCAAATCTCAAGAAGTAAAAGCTGCTCTACGGGAAAGTGTGAATCGAATTTCGAGTATTTCCGTTGTTCATGAATTTTTATCGCAGCAGGATGCAGAGTTCATTGATGTAGCAGAAGTAGCTAGAAATATTCTTGACCTAGTTATACAAAATATGCTGGAGCCAGACTTTAATCTACAAACTATTTTTAATGGTGAGACAGTGGTATTTCCTTCGGAGCAGGCTAGCAGTTTGGCTCTGGTTATTAATGAGCTGATCCAAAACTCCATCGAACATGGTTTTGTAGGTCGGCATGAAGGCATCATCGGGGTTGACATTAGTACCCTGGAAGATGAATATAAAATCGAGATCTATGATAACGGCATTGGCATGCCACCGAGCTTTAATCCCCAATTATCCAACAGTTTGGGATTACAGATTGTACGAACACTGATTGAGAGTGATGTTGGCGGTAGTTTTGCATTATACACGGATAATGGTACTCATGCTTGTATTACCATTCCCCGTAAGGCGAAAGGAGGAGTTTAGAATGGAATCATTGCGAATTGTTATAGCTGATAATGAATCAATTATTCGGATGGATTTAAGAGAGCTTTTGGAAGAGGCAGGACATACGGTTGTGGCAGAAGCCTCTGATGGGTCAAGGGCTGTTGATTTAGTTCGTCAATATCGGCCTGATTTGGTTATTATGGATATTAAGATGCCGGAGATGGATGGTATTACAGCAGCAAAAATAATTTCCAATGAGAAGCTTGCTCCTGTTCTATTGTTAACAGCATTTAGTCAAAAGGATATTGTGGAGAAAGCGAAGGATTCAGGTGTACTGGCTTATTTAGTGAAGCCTGTTAAAGAGGTAAATTTATTTCCGGCTATCGAGATCGCTTTGTCTCGCTTTCAAGAGTTTGCTGAGTTAGAACAAGAACTCGAGAATGTGAAACAATCCCTAGAAACACGAAAAATTCTTGACCGTGCGAAAGGAATTTTGATGGATGCTTACAATCTTAGCGAAACAGAAGCCTATCGCCGTATTCAACAATATAGCATGAGTAAGCGCAAATCGATTAAAGATGTTGCTGAATCCATTGTAGAAGCAGCAACCAAGAGAACATAGCCTGACTAAAGTGCCTAACGAGGCACTTTTCTACTTATAAGCAGCAAAAAGAGCCATTGTCATTTTACAAGTATTATACGCAGTGAGAAGTGATTCTAAATTTTTTTTGAAAAAAATCTGGATTTTTCCTATTAAACACTTGCTTTTTCTTGCTGAATTTTATATCATAAATTATGTGATTAGCACTCGCTATCAATGAGTGCTAACAAGATGAATATCATTACATATCGTGGAGGAGGAAATTTCAATGATTAAGCCATTGGGTGACAGAGTCGTCATTAAGGTTTTAGAAGGCGAGATGAAAACAAAAAGTGGTATCGTACTACCTGATACTGCTAAGGAAAAACCACAAGAAGGTGAAATTATCGAGGTCGGTACTGGCAAAGTATTGGACAATGGTCAACGCGTAGCTCTTGATGTAAAAGTTGGCGATAAAATTATATTCTCCAAGTATGCTGGTACTGAAGTAAAATATGAAGGGCAAGAATATCTGATTGTAAGCGAAAGAGATATTTTAGCAGTTGTACAATAATAAAATTATTTAGGGAGGTTTACATATAATGGCAAAGCAAATTTTATTTGATGAAGACGCACGTCGCGCATTAGAAAGAGGCGTAAATGCACTTGCAAACGCAGTAAAAGTAACACTTGGACCTAAGGGTCGTAATGTTGTTTTGGATAAAAAGTTCGGTGCTCCTACTGTTACAAATGATGGTGTAACCATTGCACGTGACATTGATTTAGAAGATCCGTTTGAAAATATGGGTGCCCAGCTTGTTAAAGAAGTTGCTACCAAAACCAATGATGTGGCTGGTGATGGTACTACTACTGCAACATTACTTGCACAAGCTATGATTCGTGAAGGTATGCGCAATGTAGCCGCCGGCGCAAACCCTATGATCATTAAAAAAGGTATCGAAAAAGCAGTAAAAACCTTAGTGGAAGAAATTAAGAAATCTTCTAAGAAAGTAGAAACCAAAGATGCGATTGCACAAGTTGCATCGATTTCCGCCGCTGACGAAGAAATCGGTAATTTGATTGCAGAAGCTATGGAAAAAGTAGGTAAAGACGGCGTTATTACCGTTGAAGAATCCAAAGGTATGGGAACGAATCTTGATGTAGTAGAAGGTATGCAATTTGACCGCGGCTACATTTCCCCATACATGGTAACAGATACTGACAAAATGGAAGCGATTTTAAACGATCCTTATATTTTAATCACTGACCGTAAAATTGGTGCCATTGCAGACTTACTTCCTACATTGGAAAAAGTTGTGCAACAAGGTCGCGAACTTTTAATCCTTGCTGAAGATATCGAAGGCGAAGCATTAGCAACTTTGGTTGTAAATAAATTACGTGGTACCTTTAAAGCTGTAGCTGTAAAGGCTCCTGGTTTTGGTGATCGTCGTAAAGCAATGCTGGAAGATATCGCTGCTTTAACTGGCGGTACTGTTGTTACCGAAGAAATTGGTCGCAAACTTGATACTGTAGAGCTTGTTGATCTTGGACGTGCTCGTCAAGTACGCGTTTCCAAAGAAGAAACCACTATCATTGATGGCGCTGGTGATGTAACTCTAATCAAAGCTCGCGTTAGCCAAATCAAAACACAAATTGAAGATAGCACTTCTGATTTTGATAAAGAAAAACTGCAAGAACGTCTTGCTAAATTAGCTGGTGGTGTAGCTGTAATTCAAGTAGGTGCTGCAACAGAAGTAGAACTGAAAGAAAAGAAATACCGCATTGAAGATGCTTTGAATGCAACTCGTGCTGCTGTTGAAGAAGGTATTGTCGCTGGTGGTGGTACTACTTTCATCGATATCTTATCAGCTCTTGATGCCATTGAAGCAATTGGTGATGAAAAGACAGGTGTTGAAATTGTAAAACGTGCAGTTGAAGAGCCAGTACGCCAAATCGCTAACAATGCAGGACTTGAAGGTTCTATCGTTGTTGCAGGCGTGAAAAAAGCCGGTAAAGGCATGGGCTTCAATGCATTAACCGAAGAATATGTTGACATGATTGCTGCAGGTATTGTTGACCCAGCAAAAGTTACTCGCTCTGCATTGCAAAATGCTGCTAGTATCGCCGCAATGGTATTGACTACTGAAACATTAGTTGCTGATAAACCAGAAAAAGACGGTGGTGCTGGTGCTGCTGCTATGGGCGGCATGGGCGGAATGGGTGGCATGGGCGGTATGGGCGGCATGATGTAATATCAGCCTTAAGCCCCTTTGCAGGAACGGGCTTGAACGCTGGTAAGCATTAAACGCTACCAATTTGCTACCATAATTAATATAATTAGGCTGCCTACAAGTCTATCAAACTTGTAGGCAGCCTTTTTCCTATTTCTTTTGTTGCCTTTTTTCATTTTTGTCTTCATAATTTTCCCTTTCCATGCATACATACTATTGTATGGGGTGGGAGGGGGTAATTTATGGTTCTCAACTTACGGCGAATATTTCATCATCGACATTTATTTTATGGCATGGTAGGTCTCTTTGCGATTGGTGCTGTTTATGTACAAGTGGCAGAATTGATTTCTGGTGGCCCAATAGCAATTGCTGGTACGCGAACAGAGAAAAAAGTTGTAGCGTTAACCTTTGATCATTCTTGGGGTAATAAATTTACACCGTCCATATTGGATACCTTAAAACAGCATAATCAAAAGGCGACCTTTTTTATCATGGGACCATGGGCGCAAAAATATCCAGATGTGGCAAAACGTATGGTAGCAGATGGACATGAGATTGCCAGCCATGGATATCGTCATGAAAATTATGGAGATCGGACCCGGGAATGGGTAACGGAAGATATCCAAAAATCACATAAGCTAATTAAAGAAGTCACTGGGGTGGATGCAACTCTGATTCGGCCTCCAAACGGTCACTATAATCAGCAGTCCCTAAAGGCCACGGATGATCTGGGGTACAAAACCATTATTTGGAATATAGACTCGCTGGATTGGAAAAATCCTGGTAGAGATGTGATTATAGAAAGGGTAATGAAACGGTTAAAACCCGGAGGAATTATTCTGATGCATGCATCTGACACTCCGGTCCAGACTGCAGATGCTCTGCCTATTTTATTAGATAAAATCAAAGCAGAGGGCTATGAAATTGTTACTGTGGGTCAATTGCTAAATGGATATGCCGAAAATGGAATACTACGGCATTAATAGATTGCTTATGAGCAATCTTATTTTTTTGCATTCTGGGGCAGGGAAAAGGTTATAATATCGCGAAGATATATAAGTTTCATAAAGCAACGAAGTGGATTGTATGGTTACGTCTTCTTTATGCGATAAATGAGGTGGCAGAAAAATGAATAGTATCGAGATCGCCTCGAGAAAAATAGATAAGGGTGAGCGCTTGAATTTTGCAGAGGCATTGGCACTCTATCAGCATAATGACATTCTCAAGCTGGCTGAGTTAGCGCGTAGTGTTAAAGAGCGTAAGTCTGGACGATATGTGTATTATAATGTGAATCGGCATATTAACCTAACCAATATATGTGTATCAGGTTGTCCGTTATGTGCTTTTGGGTGTAAAGCAGAAGAGAAAAGAGCCTATGTAATGCGAAAATCGGAAGTAGTTGAAATTGTTAGCCAGGCAATGAGAGAAACGCCTGACCTTAGTGAAATACACATGGTAAGTGCATTACATCCCGATAAACCATTTTCTTATTATTTGGATATTGTTGCGGCGGTAAAGAGGGTAGCGCCCCAAGTGCATTTAAAAGCTTTTACCCCTGTGGAAATTGTTCATTTTGCGAACATCTCTCAGCTCGGTATATCGGCAGTATTAGAACAACTAAAAGAAGCGGGCTTAGATTCCCTGCCAGGTGGCGGTGCGGAAATTCTAGATGATAGCGTGCGGAAGATTATTTGTCCCAATAAAGCTGCGACGGCTGAGTGGATTGATGTAATTACATCGGCTCATTCATTGGGATTGCCGACTAATGCTACGATGCTCTATGGTCATGTCGAAACAATTGAACAGCGCATACAGCATTTAATTACCTTGCGGGATATTCAGGATCGGACAGGCGGATTTCAAGCTTTCATTGCCTTTCCGTTTCATCCAGCAAATACTGGATTTACCAACTTACAGCGTGTAAGCTCATGGGAAGATTTAAAGATGATTTCCTTAGCACGATTGGTGCTAGATAATTTTGATCATATAAAGGCATTCTGGATAATGCTGACACTGCCGATTGCTCAGCTGGCATTAGCTTTTGGTGCAGATGACTTAGATGGAACGGTTGTAGAAGAAAAAATCATTCATGCGGCTGGTGCTACTACAAGAAAGGGAATTACAAAAAAAGAGATTATCAGTTTTGTTGAAGAGACAGGTTACCTTGCAGTAGAAAGAGATACTTTTTACCGCCCGCTGAAAATCTCAAGTGGAGTGAAATCTTATGGATAGTCAAAGCTTAGGAAATATTAAGTTTATTAATTGTTTGCCACTGCACTATGGATTGTCTCACGGTGGTTTTGGAGAAAAACTTTCGACCCATTCAGCAACTCCGGCTCAGCTTAATCAGCTAATCGTCACGGAACAATTAAATATTAGTCCTGTATCGTCTATTATATATGCCCAAAACAGTGAGAAATTAGTAGTGCTTCCCAATGTATCAATTAGTGCAGAGAATGCACTAGAAAGTATTATTTTGGTATCAAAACATCCCATTGAAGAATTAAAGATGGCTCGTATTGCACTGACAGCAAAATCAGCGACTTCTCATGGATTGTTAAAAATTATTATGCATCATGCATATAAAGCTTCCCCACAATATTTTGTCAGCCCCTTGTCTCTTGATGAAGGGGTATTAGATGATGCAGAGGCAGTGTTATTTATTGGTGATGATGCTCTTATGGCCTATCATCGTCAATTGGCTGGATACTATTATTATGACCTTGGAGGGGAGTGGAAAAAGCTCACCGGACTTCCTATGGTATATGCAGTATGGACAGTTAATCGTAATTTTGCAGATCTAAATAAAGACTATGTACAGATGGTATATGAGAAAGTAACTGGTGGATTTCAATATGGACTCACTCATATAGAGGATGCTGCTCATGCTCTGCAAGATCGATTCTCTTTAACAGCGGCACAAATCGTGCATTATATTGGTCTGCTCAACTATGAATTCAGCCCTGCTCATGAACAAGCTTTATTAACATATTATAGAATGGCTCATGAGTTAGGGTTAAGTCCTAACATAACAAAGATTGAGTTTGCAAAGGTGGTAAAATGAGTAGGATACTAGCAACGAATCAAGCTGTAGAAATGTTATCTGGCGGAGATATTTTAGAGTTGGGACAAGCAGCAAATACTATGCGGCAGAAGATGCATCCAGGAAATATAGTTACTTTCATTATTGATCGCAATATCAACTATACAAATATCTGTACGAGTGAATGCAGATTTTGCGCTTTTTATCGCAGGCAGGGGCATCCTGACGGCTATACCCTATCTCAAGCTGCTATTTTTGATAAGCTGAAGGAAACCATTGAGGCAGGCGGTACACAGGTTATGCTCCAAGGTGGTCTAAATCCAGCCTTAGGATTGGATTATTATGTTGAATTACTTACCTATATTAAAAAGAATTTTAATATTGCCATTCACTCTTTTTCTCCTGCAGAAATTGTGCATATTGCCAAAAAAGAAGGGCGATCGGTAATTGAAATATTAGAAACGCTGAAAGGGGCGGGGTTAGATTCCTTGCCTGGCGGCGGTGCTGAGATATTAGTGGATGAGGTGCGGCAGCGAGTCAGTCCTAAAAAAATTAGTGCAGGGGATTGGTTGGCTGTCATGGAAGCGGCTCACAAAGTGGGACTTGAAACAACAGCAACAATGGTGATTGGTATGGGAGAATCCTATGCCCAGCGTATGGAACACATGGAAAAGATAAGGAATCTTCAGGAACAAACAGGAGGGTTTCGTGCCTTTATTATCTGGTCCTATCAGCCTGGTAATACAGAGATGGGGGGGGAGAAAGTCTCTACTTGGGACTACTTAAAGACCTTATCTGTAGCTAGATTGTATTTCCACAATATCAAACATATTCAGGGCTCCTGGGTAACACAAGGGCAGAATATCGGGCAATTGACATTAGCATTTGGTGCTAATGATTTGGGCAGTATTATGCTGGAAGAAAATGTAGTCAAGGCAGCAGGGACATCCTTTCAAATGTCAATTGAAAAGATGATCACTCTCATTGGAGAAACTGGTAAGCAACCAGCGCAGCGTGATACGCAATATAATATTATACGAACCTTTGCGTAAAAACTTTTAGGTAATTAATAAAAATCTATATGTATTGGTAATGCGAAATGCCAATACATAGTAAGGATGGTTAGTGTGGATATACAGGCGGACTATGCAGTAATTGGCGGCTCAGGAACCTTATCGAGCAATTTCCCTTTAGGATGCAGTGAGCAAGGTGTAGTAATGATTGATGATCACGTACAGTTTGCCACGCCCTATGGACTCAGTCCAATCTTTTCTTTATTTAGCGTGGATGACTGCCAAGTGATCACCTGCAAAATGCATGGCTGGCGCAGCGGGGTAAGCCGGGCAGATGCCTCACGGCAAATCTTCTGGGTGTTTCGTAAAGTAGGTGTAAAGCGGATCATCAGCGAAGGTGGTGTAGGTACTGCAAATCACTTATTAGATCCTCGTGATTTTGTAATACCAGATGATTATCTTGATTTATCCGTGCGTAAAGATGTGGAACTGGATGGAAAATACCTGCTTATCATGCGCGAAGCATTGTGTGCTGAAGTTCGCGGCGCGTTAGTAGAAGCCACTCGTAAACATTATGACGGTCGTATTTTTACTCGAGGCATCTATGCGAATACCGATGGTCGTCACTTTGAAAGTCCGGCAGAAGTTGCAATGATGAAAGGACATGCTGATATTATTGGTCAGAGTATCTGCCCAGAGGTGTATTTGGCAAGGGAAATTGGGGCATGTTATGCAGGACTTTATTTTGTAGTCAATTATGGTGAAGGATTGGTCAAAGAATGGTCACATCAGGATCTAAAAGATATTTTTTATGATGATGCTCCGATGATTAGCAGGATCATTTTAGATACAATCCGAAATTTGTCGGCAACAGGAAAATGTGTCTGCCGCGATTTACGAAAGGAAACTTTGCTAAAGGGCATTTACAATAAGTAGTATTGTGTGCTATATTTTGATTTAATATCTACATGTAGGAGGAATCTTTTTTACTATGCAAAATAAGCAGAATCAATTAGTTTTAATTATGGACTTCGGTGGTCAGTATAGTCAGCTGATTGCCAGACGGATTCGTGAGTGCGGTGTGTACTGTGAGATTGTGTCATATAAGACATCAATTGAAAAAATAAAATCTATGAGTCCCATTGGTATTGTTTTTTCTGGTGGTCCATCGAGTGTGTATGCAGAGAAAGCGCCAAAGTGCGATCCAGAAATATTTACATTAAACATTCCTATCTTTGGTATCTGCTATGGAATGCAGTTGACTGCTCACACTCTAGGCGGCGTAGTTTCTCATTCGGAATCTCGTGAATATGGCAATACTCGTTTGATTATTGACAAGAATACGGATATTTTTACTGAATTAGGCGCAGAAACACCAGTATGGATGAGTCACGGAGATTATATCGAGACACCTCCAGCTAATTTTGTGGTTACAGCACATACTGCTAATACCCCAGTAGCAGCGATGGCGAATGCAGAGCGTAACATCTATGGAGTGCAATTCCATCCAGAAGTAGTACATACACCAGAAGGAATGAAAATGCTTCGAAACTTCTTGTTTGACATTTGTAAATGCCGTGGTGATTGGAACATGGGCTCTTTTGTTGATCAGGCAATTGAAGCCATCCGTAAGCAGGTTGGTAATAAACGTGTGCTTTGTGCTTTAAGTGGCGGTATTGATTCCTCCGTTGCTGCTGTACTAGTGCATCGGGCTGTTGGTGACCAATTAACTTGTGTGTATGTTAACCATGGTTTTATGCGTAAGAATGAATCCGAGCAGGTGGTTAAAACCTTCCGCGATGGATTTAATATGAATTTGATATATGCGAATGTTCCTGAGCGCTTTATGAATCGTATTGCTGGAGTCACAGAGCCGGAAGCAAAACGTAAGATTATTGGTGACGAATTTATTCGCGTATTTGAAACAGAAGCCAATAAATTAGGAGATATTGACTTTTTGGTGCAGGGCACTTTGTACCCTGATGTTATTGAAAGCGGTACAGATACGGCTGCTGTCATTAAAAGTCACCATAATGTAGGCGGTTTACCGGAAGATATGAAGTTTGCATTGGTGGAACCATTACGGGATTTATTTAAAGATGAAGTTCGGGCACTGGCTAGGGAACTGAATTTACCAGAAGAAATTGTATGGCGTCAGCCTTTTCCGGGCCCTGGTCTTGCGATTCGTATTATCGGTGAAATTACAGAAGAACGTTTGGAGATCTTGCGTGAAGCCGATGCAATTGTTCAAGAGGAAATTAAAAAGGCGGATATGTATCGCAAAGTATGGCAATCCTTCGCGATCTTGCCTGCCATGAAGAGTGTTGGTGTTATGGGGGACGAGCGTACCTATGCATATACAGTCGGATTGCGTATCGTATCTAGTGAAGATGGTATGACTGCGGATTGGGTAAGAATGCCATATGAAGTATTAGATCAGATATCTCGTCGTATTGTAAATGAAGTAAAAGGTGTAAATCGGATTGTGTATGATGTTACATCAAAACCCCCTTCTACAATTGAGTGGGAATAAGCAGTGAAAAGCCTGTGGAGCCTAAATATTTAGGGCTCTACAGGCTTTTTTCTATGTAAAGTGCTTATTATCTGGTATAAGATATATCTATAAGATCATTTGCAGCAGGTATATATGAGAGATTGCGTGTAAAAAGGAAAATAAAGTTTATCTGAGGACTTTACTTCGACAAATTTTGTATTATTGTATACATTATAATGATTAATGTATAAAAATAGAAAGGAAATTGTCATGAAAACTTTATGGTATATGATCGATCACTTACGGGAAGAAATGCACATGATGGCACTCAAAAAGGGAATATCACATCCAGATGTTTTAGTGGTTAGTCAGAGACTGGATGAAGTAATAAATGAATTCTATAATATGGAACTGACTCAAAAAGCTGGATAAGAATGAATTAAATGTTTGCCTGGCAAGATGGCTGGGAAAACACTTATTAAGTGCGCCTAGAACCTTTTAAAAGGATTTATAGGTGCTTTTTTATTAAGTATAGTAGGATGCTGTTTCGTTAGTTTCTTTAAGCAGATTGAATTGTAATGAAACTGATATATATGATATAGTTAAGAGAAATGCTAAGGGGGAGAGTAAAATTGGTATAAGAGAGATTTCTGCAGAAGAGACATGGGATTTGCGACATAAGGTAATGTGGCCAGAAAAAGATATTGAATTTGTAAAATTACAAGATGATCCATTGGGAAAACATTTTGGGCTATTTGTGAGTGAGGATTTAGTTTCTGTGATTTCTCTTTTTGAAAAGAATAATATAATCCAATTTAGAAAATTTGCAACCCTGCAAAAATTGCAAGGGAAAGGTTATGGGAGTATGTTATTGGATTATGTAGTAAAAGAAGCAGAAAGACAAGGTGTAACGTCATTTTGGTGTAACGCAAGAGTGAATAAAATCGAGTTCTATAAAAAATTTGGTCTTAAGGTAATAGAAGAGGCTGAAACAAAAGATAGAATGAAATATGTGAAGATGAGTAAGACTTTCTAAGGCGTCACAGCAAATGTGACGTTTTTATTCATAACTAAGATAGAAAGATAGTAATAATTGTTATATAATGTGAAACGTGACTGAAATATAAAGGACGTAATCGTAGAGAAAGACTAAAATAGACATGGGTTAGGGATACTAAGAAGCAGCATGCTAAAATGCATGAATATGCACTTTGATGCTAAACGAGCAGCAAGGATATGCTGTTTGCTGATAAGGGGAGATAGGTATGAGTAGTGATAGTAAGAGAACAACTGAATTACAGTGGGGGACTCTCTGGAAAGATTGTATTTTTATATTTTTTGTTTTTTTTATTAGTTTGGTGTCGGTGTTATATATATATGCTAAATCCTTATTAATACTTTTATTGGTTACTGCATTGCTCTTTATTTTGCTCGATCCGATAGTGATTCGACTTTCTCGTTCGATGTCTCGTGGAGTTGCAGTGCTCTTGGCTCTATTTGGTTTTTTTGGTGTGCTGGCAGTGCTGATGAGTGTGATTTTTCGTACGATTTTGCCT
>CAMKSY010000041.1 GCA_946415545.1 uncultured Pelosinus sp.
TGATGAAATAGGTCAGGGTCAATCTCAAAAAAATTATGCTTTTGGTGGTGGCAGCGGTGCAGGTGTGAGTGTCAAGCCAGTGGGATTTTTAGTGTGTTCACCTGTGCATGGTGTTCGTTTTATGCCAGTAGAGGGAAATCTTATTTACGATAGAATCATAGATTTAGTACCTAAAATCTTAAATAAGCTTCAAGATATGTTAGAGGGCAGTAAAACGAATACAACTAACGATATGGATGAACTGGCAAAAACAGCCGAAACTCAGAATAGTTAGATAAAAAAATGTTGAATCATATAAGATGATACTGAAGCAGAAAGTATTATAGTTAAATGGTATGTAAAAGCCGCACATAATTGTGCGGCTTTTTACATATAATGTAATATTGGGTTAACGTAATTGGTCCAACTGCTCTTTTATTTGCGTAGCTTGTAATGCTTCTGCCTCAGCAAAATGACTAAACATTTTAGAAACGTTAGCGTTATTGATTTGTTTAGCAAAACTTTGGTAGTCCCTTACTAGTTCTTGCTTGTGCGTTAAAGTATTACGCAGCGTTGTTGTAATATCTAATGATTCCAAGAACTTCACCTCCTAAGATTTAATGGAATAGGAAGTTAGTAGAAATCATAGCACATTTGCTACGTTTTCTATGCTCCCTAGGTAGTATTATTTCCGGTACTACTTGTAATAATGTATCTTTATTTTGACGAGTTGTTAGAAGATCGTTATAATATATAGGTATTATTCTAAAACCAACACACCTAAGAAAGGGATAATTAGTCATGATTAAAAAGAAGAAAATTGGCATATCAATAGTTGTTTTAATGCTTTTCTTTACAACAAATACAAGTTTTGCAGCGGCCGATTATCCAAATATTACAGCAAAATCAGCTATTGTAATGGATGCAGCTACAGGAAAGGTAATCTATAGTAAAGCAGCTAAAGAGCGACGTTACCCTGCGAGCACAACTAAGATGATGAGTTTAATTGTAGCTCTTGAGCATGGTAATCTTGATGATGTAATTACTGCAAGTCCTAATGCAGCGAGTACAGAAGGTTCTTCTTTGTGGTTAACACAGGGAGAAAAGATGACGATGACTGATCTACTATATGGCATTATGCTTATTTCAGGTAATGATGCTACTGTAGCTGTCGCTGAGCATATATCTGGAAGTGTACAGAAATTTGCCGAATTAATGACAGAAAAAGCACATGCTATTGGTGCCAAAGATACTAATTTTACGAACTCTAGCGGTTTACCGGATCCTAATCATTACACAACTGCTTATGATCTAGCTAAAATTGCGGCATATGGCTATAAAAATCCATTGTTTACCCAAATAGTAAGCACAGAACATAAAGTCCTTCCTCCCACTGTTAAAGGTGATATTCGTGATTTGTATAATGAAAATAAAATGCTTTGGTTTTACGAAGGAGGAAATGGAGTAAAAACAGGTTATACAGATGCTGCTGGTCGCTGCTTGGTTTCAGGCGCAAAACGTGAAAATATACAGCTTATTGCGGTGGTTTTAGATAGTGACACTATGTGGGATGATTCTAAAATTTTATTAGATTTTGCATTCAGTCAATTAAAGCCCGAAAGAGTATTTAATCAAGGTGACATATTGAAGACCATCAGGGTAGCAAATGGTAAATCTGAGCTTCTAAAATTAGTTGCAAATGCAAGCATTATCCTTCCAGTTTCCGAAAAAGATAAAGATGAATTTAGTACAGTCATTGATGCTCCAATGATCTTAGAAGCACCTATAGCAAAAGGACAGAAGCTCGGTGTGGCAAGAGTTTTCTTTAATAATAGTGAAGTTGCCGCAGTTGATTTAGTAGCAGACGAGAGTGTTGAACGAAAGTCTTTTTTTAGTACATTAGTTGCGTCTGCTTGGAATATAGTATCTTTTATTCTTAAAAATTTTGCTTAAGAGTGAGACTGCGTTCTCACTTTTTCTTTGCTTAAAATCAGCATGATTTGTTCTAGCGATAAGACATATAACATACCCTCATAGGGGGTGTATATATGATTAATTTAATCTGGCTATTTTTAATGGCAGCAGGTATATTCTATGCCGGTTGGCAGGGAAGAATAGAAGTAGTAACCCAAGGAGCGATTAGCGCTGCCGAGGGAGCTGTCGGACTATCATTTAAGCTGATTGGAGTTATGTGCCTATGGTTGGGAATTATGAAAATTGCTGAATTAGCAGGTATCATACGATTTTTTTCAAGAATGTTAAGCCCTTTAATTTGCTTCTTATTTCCTAGTATACCTAAAAATCATCCTGCTATGGGAGCAATTATCATGGTTCTTAGTGCAAATATGCTAGGCTTGGGAAATGCTGTCACACCTCTTGGTATAAAAGCAATGCAGGAATTGCAGAGCATTAATAAAGAAAAAGAAAAAGCTTCTGATGCAATGTGTACGCTATTAGCATTGTGTACGGCCGGATTTACGTTAGTGCCTGCAACAATTATTGCAATCCGATCCGCAGCTGGATCAATCAATCCTACAGAAATTGTTGGTGCCACCTTAATTGTAAGCTTGGGTGCTACAATAAGTGTAATCATTGCAGATCGTCTTTGCCGAATGTATTATCAGATTCGTGTGAGGAGGTAAACACTATGTTTAGTCTGCTTACCGAGCAATTATCTCTTTGGGTAATTCCCATTATTCTGCTCTTAGTTCCTATTGTTGGCTATTTTCGCCGTGTTAAAGTATATGAGGCTTTTGTCGAAGGGGCATCAGAAGGATTTTATACTGCTATTCGTATTATGCCATTTTTAGTTGCAATGATGGTAGCTATAAACATCTTTCGTTTATCAGGGGCAATGGATGTGTCGATTGACGCTCTAAAGCCTATATTAGAGCTTTGCGGAGTACCAGCAGAATTAGTTCCTTTAGCGATTATGCGTCCTTTATCAGGTACAGGAGCTTTAGGGATCACCACGGAAATCTTAAACACTCATGGACCTGATTCGATGCTTGGACGTATTGCTTCGACTGTGTTAGGCAGCACAGATACAACTTTTTATATCTTAACAGTATATTTTGGTGCTATTGGTATAACCAAACCACGCTATTCTGTATTTGTAGGTTTATTAGGAGATTTAATTGGTTTTGTAGGTTCTATCTACATTTGCACAAAATTATTTAATTAGTTATCTTTTTTAATAATATACTCTTACTAGCACATTAGATAGGTGATTTTAAATCACCTATTTTTTTATTTATCTATCGAGTGGCACTTAGTAAAGCCGAGAATAGACTGTAGTGTGATAGCAGAATGATATGGAGGGATGTTTATGCTAAAAGTGGTCGTGGTTGGAGGGGGATGGGCAGGTTGTGCTGCAGCACTATCAGCATCTAAGGCTGGAGCACAAGTACTGTTATTAGAGCGTACGGATTCACTACTGGGCACGGGCTTAGTAGGGGGTATATTTCGTAATAATGGAAGGCATACTGCAGCAGAAGAAGCTATTGCAATGGGGGGCGGAGATATCTTTGTTGCAATGGATGCAAATGCAAGACATAAAGGTATTTCATTTCCTGGCCATAATCATGCTTCCACTTATGATGTAACAACGATGGAACCTTTAGTAAAGAAGATTCTGCAAAATTATGGAATAGAGATTAAAACCAATACAAGGGTAGTCGATGTCTTGAAGCATGGAAAAAGAATACATACATTGATTATAGATGGTGGTATTGAAATAAAAGGTGATGTATTTGTAGATGCAACTGGTACTGCGGGCTCTATGGGAAATTGCCTTACCTATGGCAATGGGTGTGCTATGTGCGTAATGCGCTGTCCATCCTTTGGACCTCGCGTTAGTGTTACAGCTAAAGCAGAGATAAAAGAGCTGATGGGAAGAAAGTTAGATGGAACTTTTGGTGCAATGAGTGGATCATGTAAATTATGTAAAGAATCTCTTAGTATCGAAATCCAGGATTCTTTAGATCGGGATGGAGTCGTAATATTACCATTGCCAGAAAGATTACAGAAAAGCGCTTCATTAGGTAAAAAGGCTTGTACTCAATATGCTTTAAATGATTATGCAGTTAATTTAGTATTGTTAGATACTGGGCATGCAAAATTAATGACACCATATTTTCCATTGGAGGATTTAAGAAGTATCCCAGGCTTAGAAAAAGCGCGCTATGAAGACCCTTATGCTGGTAGCATGGGGAATTCTATACGATATTTAGGAATTGCACCATGTACAAATTCATTGAAGGTTGAGGGTTTGGACAATCTATTTTGCTGCGGTGAAAAATCAGCAATTCTTGTAGGGCATACAGAAGCAGTAGTAACAGGCTTGCTTGCAGGAAATAATGCGGTCCGCCACTGCTTGGATATGAAATATTTAGAATTACCAACCTCAACAGCTTCTGGTGATTTTATTGCTTTTGTACATGAGAAGATGAAATCAGAAGCAGGCTTAAGTATACGGTATACCTTCTCTGGCTCTGTGTATTTTGAGAGAATGAAAGCGTTATCTTTATATTCCATTAATCGAAATGAAATACATGATAGAGTAGCTCAAGCTGGATTTAAAGACATTTATAGCGCTTGCTTAGTATAAGGAGGTATAAATATGGATAGACATATCTCCCAATGTATTGATATTAATTCCAAATATTGCCCTTGTTTGTTAGCAGAAACGAATCAATGTACTTTTTGCAGTCATTTAAAAGGAGAGGCAACTTGTAATTGCAATTGGGCGGGTGTATGTATATTATATGAAAAACATTGGCAGTATAAAAAAATGCAGCAATGTGATGAAAGTATTGCAACAAGGATGGAAGAAGAGGTTAGTTTTACCATAAAAGAACAGATTAGCAGTAATACTTATCGGCTTGAAATGCAAGTAAGCAATACATTTGCAGAACCCTTAATGAAAATTGGTTCTTTTGTATTCTTAAAAAAACCTAATGATCCTGCCTTTTTTTATTTTCCTGTCAATATTATGAGTGTAAAAGAAAACAGATTAAATGTAGTCATTGAGACGATTGGACCGAAGTCAAATAGAATCCTAGCCGAAAATAATGATAAAGTAGTGATACGTGGACCTTATTGGAATGGAGTTTTAGGTCAACCCTGGATTGACAATCTTACTTATGGTAAGATAATATTAGTAGCTGGTGGTATTGGGCAAGCTCCTGCGCTACCCCTTGCAGTTAATTTGGTGAAAAATACTAACCAAATTACAGCGGTTTTGGCTCCTGGAAAGGTAGGAAAGATTTTTATAGAAGAACAACTAACTGAATTAGGTGTGACAGTACATATCGTGCCTTCCTTACGTAAAAATGGCATCTCTATGTTAAATGAGGGGTTATCTCAAAAACCTGATTTAGTAGTAAGTGCTGGTCCTGATAATCAGCATTACGCAATTATTAGAACCATGCAAGCAGCAGGTGTTAATATACCTATGGTAGCAACAAATAATGCGACTATGTGCTGTGGCGAAGGTATTTGTGGAAGCTGCATAAAAAAGATACAGGGCAATACAGAAATTAGACTGTGTAAGCAACAAGTTGATTTTTCTAAATTTGTTGAGGATTAATTATTAAAAGGAGTTTATGATGTTAGAACGTTTGCAGAAAATTATCAGTCAAGCTGGAATTGCTTCCAGAAGAGAATCAGAAAAAATCATACAGCAAGGCCGGGTATCCGTAAATGGTAAAGTAGTTACCGAGTTAGGTACTAAAGTTATCCCTGGTAAAGATCGGATTGCCGTGGATGGTAAAATGATCTCCGGAGAGAAACTGGTATATATTTTACTATATAAACCAAAAGGAATTTTAACCACATTAAAAGATCCCCAAGATCGTAAAACAGTAGCGTCATTGGTCACTGATATCCCACAGCGAATTTATCCTGTAGGTAGACTTGACTATAATACAGAAGGCTTACTGTTGCTTACCAATGATGGTGCACTTACTAATGCTCTAATCCATCCCAGCAAAAAAATTGATAAAACATATATTGCCAAAGTTGCTGGTAGACCTTCTCAAGAAAAGATTGATCTACTGCGGATTGGTATTCGATTAGAAGACGGTGTGACAGCTCCTGCACTAATTGATGAAATGGAATTTGAGCGTGATAGAAATTTAACCAGCTTTAGAATTACTATTCATGAGGGAAAAAATCGTCAAATTCGCCGAATGTTTGAAGCTATTGGCTCTGATGTAAAACAACTGAAACGGGTTAAATTTGCCTTTTTGACATTGGAAGGATTACGCCGAGGAGGGTATAGGCATTTATTGCCCCAAGAAGTGGAAGCCTTACAGAACATCAATAAATGAGTGTGCGAGCCCTTATTGTGTAATATAATAAGGGTTTTTTGTTTTACTAAAAAATAAAAAAGGTGATAAGATGAAGAACATTATTATAGTTGGCGGTGGTGCTGCCGGTATGATGGCTGCTGTTAGTGCTAGTCAAAATGGTGGTAAAGTCATTGTTTTGGAAAAAATGGCTTCTTTAGGCAGAAAATTATCGATTACCGGTAAAGGTAGATGTAACATTACTAATATTGCTGAGAAAGAGATCATTATTAAAAATATTCCAGGAAATGGAGCTTTTATTTATAGCTCTTTACATCAGTTTAGCAACCAAGATATTATAGACTTTTTACATCATTATGGCGTTATGACTAAAATAGAAAGAGGTGGGCGGGTTTTTCCGGTTAGTGATCAAGCCAAAGATGTAGTAGGTGCCTTTCTAAGAGCCTTTAAAGATCTAAATATTGAAATAGTAACAGGACAGCATGTAAAAAGAATCCTTACACATAATGGTAAGGTAACAGGAGTGCTTGTTAACAATAATGTAAAGTATGATGCTGAAGCCGTAATCATGACCACAGGTGGTTCTTCTTATCCGGGAACTGGTTCTTCAGGTGATGGGTATCGTATGAGTGAGGCCGTTGGACATACTATTATTCCATTAAAACCATCATTAGTGCCACTGGAAGTAGGAGAAGATTGGATTGGTGAATTGCAAGGGCTCTCCTTAAAAAATGTGTCAGCTAGTGTCATCTTCGCAAGGAAAAAAGTAGCTGATGAGTTCGGCGAGATGTTATTTACTCATTATGGTTTATCTGGTCCCATTATTTTATCATTAAGCAAAAAGGTATCTGAACTTTTAAAACATCATCCTAATGAAGAAATACTAATGGAAATTAACTTAAAACCAGCCTTATCAGCAGAAATACTTGATAAGCGTATCCAACGAGATTTTGAAAAATTTGCTCGTAAACAATTAAAGAATTCTCTTGGTGAGTTATTGCCGGCCAAATTAATTAATGTTATCATCGATTTGGCTCATCTTGATCCCGATAAATTTGTACATCAAATTACTAAAAGTGAACGTGTACGTTTAGAGGAACAGATTACTAGGTTAACTTTTACGATAACAGCAACACGACCAGTTAGTGAGGCAATTGTTACCGCGGGAGGAGTCTATGTAAAGGAGATAAATCCTAAAACAATGGAATCAAAAATTGTAAAAGGATTATTTTTTGCTGGTGAAGTAATTGATATTGATGGTTATACTGGTGGTTTTAATTTGCAAGCTGCCTTTTCTACTGGCTATGTAGCAGGTCACAATGCAGCCGAAATATAATTACATAAGTAAGGGGAAGCCTGTAATATTATATTCTGTTATACAGATTGGGCAAGGTATGTACAGTATAAAATAGTGCATAATATAGGCTAAATGACAAAAAAGCAGGTGGCATCTTTCGTGAATAAATCAAAAGACGGCTGGATGATACGTAGCGAAGCCATTCTATTACGCATCATAGTTCTATGTATGATGATATTAATTCTATCCCAGCTCTTATTGTTAAAAAAAGAGACACGACCTTACTTATCAAAAGTTGACAAAATGGAAGGTGAACAGCTTAATACTGCTATGCCTTTATACGCGGATACTCCCTTACAGATTAGAGAAGAAGCTACTGCTATAAAAAATTATCAGAGTATGTTGCGAAAAAGTAAAGTTATTCTTCTCCATATGGTAATACCATCTGAAAATGCAAAGGCATATGTGGTTGTAAATGGAAAAAGGACTAGTGATTTTATTAAGGGAAATAGTAAAGTTACCGTATATGATGGTGATTATCTTGAGATTGATACTACTGAATCAGAAGAGCCAGTCCAATTTATCATTAAAATTCCAGAAAAAGATTTACTTTCTCCTGTAGATGGTTTAATAGTGGAAGGAAGTAAGGGTATTTTGACGATAGGCAAAATAAAATTTAAGAATGAATAGTAAAAGGATAATGGCTTTCTTCGGTGAATTATAAATAAATATGTTTTTTTAACTAATCGAAACTCTATTTTATTATTTTGTTACCTAAAACATGGAGGAGAATTTATATGTTAGAAAATATAACGATAAGTCCTAAGGGTGGTTTATCTGGTATAATAAACATTCCAGGAGATAAATCAATTTCTCACCGAAGTGTTATGTTTGCAGCACTTGCATCTACACCTGTAGTTATTAAAAACTTTCTTTATGCAGAAGATTGTTTATCAACAGTTAGTTGTATGCAACAATTAGGTGCTAAAATCGAAAAAGATGCCGAAAATAATTTGCACGTACTTGGTCAAGGACTATACGGCCTAAAAGAACCCGAAGATATTCTTAATGCTGGAAATTCTGGAACCACATTACGCCTATTATCAGGTATTTTAATTGGACAACCTTTCTTTAGCGTGCTGACTGGTGATGCCTCTTTACGCAGTAGACCTATGGCTAGGGTTGTAACTCCTTTAAGGATGATGGGGGGCGAAATAACTGGACGCCAAGATACAAGATATGTACCCATTTCAATTGATAAAAGTAAAAAAAAGAAAATTATTGGCATAGAATATACTATGCCAATGGCTAGTGCACAGGTAAAATCGGCGATTTTGTTAGCGACTTTATTTGCAAGTAGCCCTAGCACCATTACCGAACCCTATGTATCTCGCGACCATACTGAGTTGATGTTGGAAAATTTCGGAATAAAGGTTGCAAGGCAGGGAACGAGTGTAAGCATTAATCCTGCATCTGAATTACATGCACCAAGTGAAATAAATGTACCTGGAGATATAAGTTCAGCAGCATTCTGGTTAGTAGGGGCAACCATCATTCCTGATAGTCATTTAACTCTTACAAATGTCGGAATAAACCCGACACGCACAGGAATCTTAGATGTTCTTAATGATATGGGCGCAAATATTTCAATTGAAAATCAACGCTTTAGCGGTGCCGAAATTATAGCTGATCTTGTCGTAAAATCTGCAAAACTAAAAGGTACTACTATTGATGGTGCTATTATTCCAAGATTGATTGATGAAATCCCCATCTTGTCTGTTGCTGCATTATTTGCAGATGGAAAAACGATTATTCGTGGTGCAGAAGAATTACGAGTAAAAGAAACAGATCGTCTAAAGGCAGTCGCCAGTGAATTAGGAAAGATGGGAGCCATTATGACAGAAACAGATGATGGTTTAATTATTGATGGCCCTCAGAAGCTGCAATCTGCTAATTGTGAATCTTATCATGATCACCGAATAGCAATGGCACTGGCTATCGCAGGCGCTGCTTCTTCGGGAGTAGAAATTCATAATCATACTTGTGCTAATATTTCTTATCCTAATTTTTTTGCAACTTTAAATTCTATTAGATAATAATATTTGGATTTTGTATATGGGGGCAGTTATGAAAAAGTTAATTATTGCTATAGATGGTCCTGCTGGAGCAGGAAAGAGTACTGTAGCCCAAATTCTAGCTCACCATCTTCATTATAATTATATTGATACTGGAGCTATGTATCGTGGAATTGCCTGGAAAACAATAAAAAGTGACGTTTTAAATGATGCATTAGCTATTGGAAACATCGCACAGGATATTAATATTCGATTACATTATGTTGATGGTAAAACCACAGTTTTCGTTGATGGTTGTGATGTCACTGCTGAAATTCGTACACCTGAAGTTTCTCGCGTTGTATCAGAAATTGCTCAAATTAAATCTGTGCGCGATGCTATGCTCAGATTACAACGCGAGATGGCAGGCTGCGGCGGAGTTGTTATGGATGGCCGTGATATTGGTACTCATGTATTACCTAATGCAGATGTAAAGATATTTCTAACGGCATCAATTAAAGAGCGGGCAGAACGTCGTTGGCGAGAGTTAACAGAAAAGGGCTTTCAGGTAAATCTAGAAGAACTTGAGCAAGAAATTATGGCTCGCGATAAAAATGATTCTGAACGTGAATTCGCTCCTTTAATACAAGCGTCAGATGCTGTGTTAATTGATACTACCACTCTTTCCATACCAGAAGCAGTGGCGGCAATCACAAAACTTTGTGAGGAGAGAAAAGGCCTTGTATAGTGTGATTAGAGTTTTTTTACATTATTTTTTTAAAATCTTTTTTCGCTGCAAAATTATTGGAATTGAAAATATTCCAGTGACAGGAGGGGCTATTATAGCCTCTAATCATGTGAGTCTCTTTGATCCACCCGTTGTAGGAACTGCTTTTACAAGATCAATTCATTTTATGGCTAAAGAAGAGTTATTTACAGTGCCGCTTATTGGGTGGATTGTAAAGAATTTAAACGCATTTCCCGTACGACGTGCTACAGCTGATCGCACTGCTATTAGGCATGCTATTAATTTATTAGAAAATGGGGAGTTGCTTGGTCTTTTCCCAGAAGGTACACGTAGTCAAACTGGTAAATTGGGTAAACCTGAAACGGGTCTTGCAATGATCGCCTTGAAGGCTGGTGTGCCAATTATACCCACTGCGGTTATTGGTACAAATCAAGTATGGAAAGACGGGCAGTTATTTCCCCGCTTCATTGTTAAATTTGGCAATCCCATTATTGTAAATCAGGGAAAAGCTGACAAAGAGGCGATGGAAAAACTCAGTACTAAAATCATGCAAGAAATTTCTTTGTTGCTAGAGGAGAAGGTAAACTTTTAAGATAGTTTACCTTCTCTTTATCCGACAATCGATCAACCTGACTTTAAATATACTCTTTTTATTTTTCACATCAAAAAAGGAATACTTATTATTTATAGGGAATATCACTATAAGTAATTTACAATCTATAGGAGGTAACGTATGAAGATAATTGCGGCTGAACACCAAGGTTTTTGTTATGGTGTTAAACGCGCAGTAGCAATGGCTCAAGAATGTATAGGTATGGAAGGCAATATACATACTTTAGGACCGATTATTCATAATCCACAAGTCGTTAAGCGCTTTTCCGATAAAGGTATTGAAGTAATAAACGACCTATCTTCTGTTGATGATGAAAGTACAATAATTATACGCTCTCATGGAGTAGGTCCTGACATATATGCGGAAGCCCAGACTAAGAAATTAAGAGTTGTTGATGCTACTTGTCCCCATGTGAAAAAAGCACAGCAAGCAGCTCATGAGTTATTACAGGATGGTTTTGCTGTAGTAATCGTTGGTGAAAAACACCATCCAGAAGTAAAAAGTATTTTGGAATGGTCAAACAACCAAGGAATTGTAGTCGAAACAATCCAGGAAGCAATGCAGTTACCTCTTATACCGAAACTAGGTGTAGTGGTACAAACTACATTTTCTGGAGAAGTCTTTCAAAGTATAGTTAATGTTCTGCAAAAGAAATGCAGCGAATTTCAAATTCATCGCACCATTTGCACGGCAACAGATCTTAGACAACAATCAGCATTAGATATCGCAGCAAAAGTAGATGTAATGTTAGTAATTGGCGGTAAAAATAGTGCAAATACTTCAAGGTTAGCCCAACTATGTCATGATGCTGGCAGCCGAGTATATCACATAGAAACAGCTGCGGAGTTGATATTTGAAGATTTTTCTGGGGTAGACACTGTTGGAATTACAGCAGGTGCATCCACTCCAGATTGGTTAATAGAGGAGGTTTATGAAAAAATGCAAGAATTCAATCAATTGCTAGACAATGAAGTAATCAAACTTGAACAAGGCAGTATTGTCAAGGGGACAATCGTAGGTATCCGTAAAGATGAGGTTTTTGTTGACATTGGCTATAAAGGAGAAGGAAGCATATCCTTAGATGAATTAGCATATCCAACACCAGAGAATGCCACAGAAGTAGTTAGCGAGGGACAAATCATTGACGTGCTTGTATTAGATTTAGAGAGCAATGATGGGATAAAACTGTCTAAGGTAAAAGCTGATGCAATCGTAGCATGGGATGTATTAGAAGAAGCCTTAGAGAATAAAAAACAAGTTGAAGCTAAAGTTGTGGAGGTTGTAAATGGTGGTTTAAAGGTTTCTGTTTTGGGAATTCAGGGTTTTGTTCCTGCGTCTCAAGTAGAATTACGCTTTGTAGAAGATTTATCACCTTTTAAAGGTCAGCTATTAACATTTCAGCCGATTGAAGTTGATCGTATAAAAAAACGAGTAATTTTGTCTCGTAAGGTTATATTACAAGAACAGCGCCGTATTCTTGAAGAAGAAGCCTTCTCAAAGTTAGCCGTAGGACAAATTGTATCAGGAACGGTACGACGTATTGTTGATTTTGGTGCCTTTATTGATATCGGTGGTATTGACGGGTTAGTGCATATCTCAGATTTATCATGGCACCGTGTAAAAAGCCCTCAGGAAATTGTAGCTCTAGGAGATCAGGTAAAGGTACTTATTTTAAAAATTGATAATGAGGCAAAGAAAATTTCCCTTAGCTTAAAAGAAGTTGGGCGTGATCCATGGCTAGACCTAATCGAGCAATATTCAATAAACGCAATTGTCAAAGGAAAAGTTACTAAGATTACTAAATTTGGAGCATTTGTAGAATTAGTTCCAGGTATAGAAGGTTTGGTCCATATGTCTGAACTATCTGATGAGAGAGTGAATAAGGTCGAGGATGTCGTAACAGTTGGACAGGAAGTAACTGTAAAGATACTGGAGATTAATAAAGAAAATAAACGTATCTCACTTAGTATTAATAAAGCACAGCAAGATGCTGAACGAGTAGAATATCAATCGTATTTGAATAAGCAAGAAGGAACCGGATCGACTATTGGTGATAAACTCGGACACCTATTTAAGAATTTTGAGTAGGGAGATGACAGGGTGCGTCAATCACGTAAATTAGATCATTTAAAATATTCATTAGCACTACCTGATGGACCTAATGCTAGCGGATTTGCAGACATTTCCTTAGTACATAATTGTCTTCCCAATTTATCCTGGAATGATATTGATGCCTCCTCTTCCCTGGCTGGAATATCCCTTGCCCATCCTGTTATCATTAATGCCGTCACTGGTGGGGCTAATGATGTTACAGAAGTTAACGAGCGTATTGCTGATTTTGCCAATTTAACCAATACAGCAATGGCAATTGGTTCTCAATATGCGGCTTTAGAAGATTCCGAAGTGCAACACTCCTACAAAATTGTTCGTAAAAAAAATCCTCATGGGGTTATTTTCGCAAATTTAGGTGCTTATGTCACTCCACGGCAGGCTCAAATGGCAATAGATATGATTGATGCTCAAGGTATTCAGATTCATCTAAATGCTGCTCAAGAAATGATGATGACCGAAGGAGATCGAGATTTTACAGGATATCTTGAAAATATTACCAATATAGTTAACAAAGTGAGGATTCCTGTAATCGTTAAAGAAGTAGGTTGCGGAATTGCTAAAGAGCAAGCAAAATTATTATCCAAAACAGGTATTAAGGCAATTGATGTTGGTGGTACTGGTGGGACAAACTTTCTAGCAATTGAAGCTGCTCGTCGTCAATTAGATGCGAATCAAGAAATTTTATCTTGGGGAATTCCTACTGTTATAAGTGCTGTCGAAACGATGTCAGTATTGCCTAAACAAATGGATATGATGGTTTCTGGCGGAATACGTACGTCTTTAGATGTGGTGAAAGCTATTGCATTGGGTGGTGTTGCTGCAGGGATAGCAACACCAATAGTAAAACTACTATGTGAGAAAGGTGTAGATTCTGCTGTTAATTGGTTTCAAGAATTTCTGAATAAAATTCAGTGTTATATGCTACTGTTAGGAGCTGCCAATATAAGAGAGTTAGAATGCGTTCCTTTAATTATTTCTGGCCATAGTAAAGATTGGTTGTTAACTAGAGAAATTGACATAAGTAAATATGCTATTAATAGAAAGCATGGCTAATGCCATGCTTTTTTTGTATGTTTTGTTTCTTAAAAGGGAAAGATAAACTATAAAAACAATAGAGGTGAATAAATATGAATATGCCAATAGGAATGATTATGCTATTGGTTGTTGGTGTTTTGGTTTATTTTGGTGTAGCCCATAGAATACTAGATAGAATGCGCTTAACTGATAAACAGGCTTTGCTTTTTATTGGTGCAGTAATTGTAGGTAGCTTTATTGATATTCCTCTTATGAGCACTCCCGTTGAAGTAAGTATTAATGTTGGGGGAGCTTTATTGCCAGCTTTATTAGCCATCTGGCTAATTTTTAAAGCCGATGAAACGGCAGAAAGGGTACGAGCTATACTGGCAGCTATTTTAGTTGCTGTTGCTGTATCTCTAGGATCCCGCTATCTACCTTATGAGCCAGAGAATATGTTTTTAGATCCTAAAATTATATACGGCATATCTGCAGGTCTAATTGCCTATTTAGCTGGTCGCTCTAGGCGAAGTGCTTTTGTAGGCGGAGTGTTGGGTATTGTCTTAAGCGACATTGTGCATATGGTTACAATTATAGGGTTAGGTATACCTGGCACAACGAATATTGGGGGCGCAGGTGCTTTTGACGTAGTAATGATTGCAGGAATTATAGCAGTAATGGTTGCAGAATTAGTTGGAGAAACTAGGGAAAAGATGCAAGGTGGCCCTACGCTTGGTAGGTATCGACCAGAAGGATTATACGAATTTAGCAAAGAGCTTTCTCATAATAATCGCAAAGTTAAAACTCGTAAACAAAATGAAGAACTTGCAAGTAAAGAAGAACAAGATAGAGGTGAAGATCATGAATAAACTGTGGGGGGCAGTTATAGTACTCTTATTGGTATTCTGCATAACCATGCAAGGGTATACGCATGAGCGAGTAGATGGGGGATATTATACTTTAGTCGATGAAAGCGGTAATGCTGTTTATATAACAGGCTGGGGTGTTGAAGTAGGCGATCAGTTTCTTACTGAGAGCAATAAACGTTATGAAGTAATTAGTATCTCAGGAGATATTGCTCATAGTAAATTCTTAGGTAATATCAACCTAAGTAAGTACGCTAATCCAGAAAAAAATACTTTTTTTAGTATCCTGCATCCTTCTATTGCATGGGCTGAAGCTAGTGGTAAAGTTGCTGTTTATCATACTCACTCTGATGAATCCTATATACCTACTGACGGCAAAGATAGTATCTTAGGTGCTGGCGGTATTTATAAAGTGGGAAATGCCTTTACGAGTGCCTTACAAGGAAAAGGATTAGAAGTTTTTCATTCTGAAGCTAAACATGATCCTCACGATAATATGGCTTATGAACGCTCTCGTCGTACAGTTACAGAACTCTTAAAGAAACAACCAGATGCTATATTTGATATCCACCGTGATGCAGCTCCACCAGAAGTCTACAAGGGAAATATCGACGGTAAGGATATTACTAAGTTGCAATTAGTTGTTGGAAAATATGGACCTACGGGAAAGCAGATTGAAGATTATGCTTTACAAATTAAAGCAAATTCAGATTCACAACATCCTGGTTTAATTAAAGGTATTTTCTTTGCTAAAGGCGGAGATTATAACCAAGATTTACACCCCCGCTCTATGCTATTAGAAGTCGGATCAGAAACTAATGATCGTGAATCTGCCGAAAGAGGCGTTGCATTATTTGCAGATGTCATACCAAGTATTCTAGGTAAAACCTCCGCCTCTCCTAGTAATGCAGAAGGAGCGGCCGGAGTAGGAACAGAACAAACAGGTCCTTCAGGTGCAAGTAAGGCAATTGGCTGGATTATTGGTTTTCTGGTGGTTGGCGTTGTTGCTTTTTTGTTTTTGAGTACTGGCAGTATGAAAGAAGCAAAAGGGAAGCTAAAGCAGTTTGCTACAACAGAGTTTGCTAATTTTTTAGGACCTAAAAAAGAGAATGATAAGCAAAATAAAGAAAAAGAGAAAGAAAAATAGGAAAGAAATACTTTTTTTATAATATAAATAGTATTTCTTTGCAATTTATAGTATGATATAGAATGCAATAAGATTTTATAATAATACATTATAAAATCATTTTCTGAAAAACGATCTAAATAATGATTTATTTAGAGTGATGCTCTTCCATCACTCTTTCTTTTATTGCAGGAAATAATGAGAAAAAAAGGAATATAGCATGAGAGGTGACATTGATGGCATATAGTGGTATTATTTCAAAAGTTATGCCAGATAGTATTGCAGATGAAATAGGCTTGGAACAGGGAGATCGTCTGCTTACTGTTGATGGAGAAAATATACGAGATCTTATTGATTTGAGTTTTGCTTTAGCGGATGAATGTATAGAACTTTTGATTGAAAAGAAAAATGGAGCACAAGAAGTTTTTGAAATAGAAAAAGAATACGATGAAGATTTAGGCATTGAGTTTGAAAGTGCAGTTTTTGATGGTGTTCGTCGATGCGCCAATAAATGTGTATTTTGTTTCGTGGATCAGATGGCACCTGGTTTAAGAGAAAGCTTATATGTAAAAGATGATGACTATCGCCTCTCTTTTTTGTATGGTAATTTTGTTACTCTAACGAATCTTGGACCTCGCGATATTAAACGAATTAGCCAACTTCATTTATCACCTTTATATATATCAGTTCATACTACAAATGGTATGCTACGTGAAAGAATGTTAAATAATAAAGTTGCACGCAACATAATGAATCAATTACATACGTTAATTGACAATGGTGTTGAAATGCACACGCAAATCGTATTGTGCCCTAATATTAATGATGACGATGAGCTTGAAAGAACAATCAGTGACTTATATGCATTACATCCGAATATACTATCAATGGCAATCGTCCCTGTTGGATTAAGTCGTTTTCGAGATAATTGCTATAAGTTAGAAACTTTTACACCCGAGAAAGCCCTTACTGTTGTTGAGAAGATAAATCGCTGGCAAGAGAAATGCCGGAAAGAGAATGGAACATCTTTTGTCTATTTATCAGATGAGTTTTATCTTGCAGCGAATCAGCCTATCCCAGATTATGAAATGTACGATGGTTTTCCTCAGCTTGAGAATGGAATTGGTCTTGTGCGAAACTTCCTATTTGAATGGCAGCAAGAACCAATAATAGCGCAAGGATATTCTGAGCCTCATTACCTGGATGTGGTATGTGGCATATCAGCCCAAAAAATCCTAGGACCACTATTAAAAGATATTACCATTCCCAATTTAACAATTCGTGTTTTGTCCGTTGAAAACATATTCTTTGGTACTGACATAACTGTAAGCGGTTTACTAACGGGGCAAGATATAATTAGAACTTTGACAGCAAATGAGGGAATACGAACAGGTGTCATCGTACCTGGAGCAGCATTAAAAAAAGGTGAGACTGTATTTTTAGATAATATGACATGTGAGCAATTAGAAGATCACATAGCTGTTCCTGTACGTGCAGCTTATGGTGCTAAAGATTTAAGAGAATTATTACAAGCCTGGAGGTAATTTCGTGGCTAATTTAGGATTAGTGCAAGTATATACTGGTGATGGAAAAGGGAAAACTACTGCTAGTTTAGGTTTAGCATTCAGAGCCTGTGGGCATGGCTTTCAAGTTTGTATGATTCAATTTATGAAAGATAATACAGAATATGGTGAATTTAAGTCTAGTATCAACTTACCTGGTTTTACGTTGCTTCAGGTTGGTCGCAATGATTTTGTAAATTTAGAAAATCCCGAAGAGATTGATAAGAAATTAGCCCAAGATGGATGGAATAAAGCAAAAAATGCTATAAGCTCTGGTAAATATGACATCATTATTCTCGATGAAATTAATGTAGCAATAGCATGTAAACTAATAGATGTACATTCTGTAGTTAATTTTTTAACTACAGATCGTATGAGATTATCCAAAATTCCGGAAATTATTTTAACTGGCAGATATGCACCGTCTGAAATTATTGACATTGCTCATTTAGTAACTGAGATGAAAGAAATTCGCCATAATTATT
>CAMKSY010000042.1 GCA_946415545.1 uncultured Pelosinus sp.
CAAAAAGATCAAATTTCAATACATCTAATGTGTTAGTTACTCCCGAACAGGACTGGAGCGCCGCTGGCAGCAGATGTAATTTCAATACATCTAATGTGTTAGTTACTCTTTTTATAAACTTTGGGATATTGCAAGGAGGGAGAAATTTCAATACATCTAATGTGTTAGTTACTCAAGAAAGGGGATAGATCGGCAATAACGCTATCCACAGATTTCAATACATCTAATGTGTTAGTTACTCCAAGGTAAATACTACATTTTTCACAACTCTATTTACCTATGAAGTTGGAATTTACAAGGGTTTCCTCAATATTTTTCCAAGCTAAGCAGCTTGGCATTATAGATTATAATAAAAGTCTCGTAACCTCCTTATTTATATGACTTTCGCCATCCTTACCCGCAAGACCTGCTTGGAAAAATTAAATCTAAGTTTGGTCATTTTACCAATCCGCATACCTTCATCCTTTTGCTTTCAAAAATTTTAATTTCTATTTTTTTCATTTTGACTATTGACTTTTAATAAAATTAATAAGATAATACAAATCAAGAGATAATAATTATCGTTTAGTTGATTTATCAACCAAGCATTAATTATTAATAAAAATTTATATCTGGAGGTAATTTATTATGTCATTAATTGGAACAGAGGTAAAACCGTTTACAGCGCAGGCTTATCACAATGGAAAGTTTATTGACGTTACAGAAGAGGCTTTCAAAGGCAAATGGAGCGTAGTCTTGTTCTATCCGGCTGATTTTACCTTTGTATGCCCCACCGAGCTTGAAGATTTACAAAATCAATATGCTACCCTAAAAGAAATGGGTGTGGAAGCATATTCGGTTTCCACAGACACTCATTTTACTCATAAAGCTTGGCATGACAGTTCTGAAACGATCAAAAAAATCACTTACATAATGATTGGCGATCCTTCTCATACATTGTCCAGAAATTTCGAAGTGCTGATTGAAGAGAAAGGTCTTGCTGATCGCGGAACGTTCATCATCGACCCTGATGGCGTCGTCCAAGCAGTTGAAATCAATGCAGGCGGCATCGGTCGTGACGCAAGCACACTGGTTAATAAAATTAAAGCCGCACAATACATTCGGAAAAATCCTGGTGAGGTTTGCCCGGCTAGATGGAAGGAAGGTTCTGCCACACTGAAACCAAGCCTGGATCTTGTAGGAAAGATTTAAGAGGTGATTGAATGTTACTAGATCAAGATATTAAAGAACAATTATCTCAATATCTTCAGTTGATGGAAGGCGATGTGCTGATTAAAGTCAGTGCAGGAAGCGATACTATCTCTAGTGACATGATTGCTCTGGTAGATGAAATCGCCTCCATGTCCCCGATGATCACAATCGAGAAGACAACGCTGCCAAGAACGCCAAGCTTCAGTATTAATCGACCAGGAGTGGATAGTGGAATCACTTTCGCCGGCATTCCCTTGGGACATGAGTTTAACTCTTTGGTATTGGCTTTGCTGCAAGTCAGCGGCAGAGCTCCAAAGGTTGAGCAAAAGATTATCGATCAGATAAAGGGAATTAAGGGTACGTATCATTTTGAAACCTATATCAACTTGAGCTGCCATAATTGTCCAGAGGTAGTTCAGGCTCTGAATCTTATGAGTGTCGTTCACCCGAACATCACGCATACCATGGTCGACGGTGCTGCTTTTCAAGAAGAAGTACAGACCAAAGAGATTATGGCGGTGCCTTCCGTTTATCTGAATGGTGAATTTTTCAACAGCGGTCGTACGGATGTCGAGGAAATACTTGCCAAGCTCAGTGACGGCTCTCCTGTCTCCGAGTTAGAAGAAAAAGAACCTTTCGATATTCTTGTCGTGGGAGGCGGTCCGGCTGGAGCCAGCGCAGCTATTTATGCAGCAAGAAAAGGACTTCGTACCGGAATTGCAGCTGAACGCTTTGGCGGTCAGGTTAAGGATACCTTAGGAATTGAAAACTTTATCACGGTAAGATACACTGAAGGCCCTAAACTGGCAGCAAATCTTGAAGAACACGTAAAAGAATATCCAATCGACGTAATGAAGCTTCAGCGCGGCAAACGCTTGGAGAAAAAAGAGTTGATCGAAGTTGAATTGGAAAGTGGCGCTGTCTTAAAGAGCAAAGCAGTTATTCTTTCTACTGGAGCCCGCTGGCGCAATATTGGCGTGCCGGGAGAAGCTGAGTTTAAAAATAAAGGTGTGGCTTACTGCCCCCATTGCGATGGTCCTATATTTAAAGGAAAACCGGTAGCTGTTATTGGCGGAGGCAACTCCGGCATTGAAGCGGCAATCGATCTGGCCGGTATTGTTGAGCATGTGACGGTATTGGAATTTCTACCGGAACTGAAAGCAGATGTTGTACTGCAGCAGCGACTTTTCAGTTTGCCGAATGTAACAGTGCTGAAGAATGTGCAAACCAAAGAAATTACTGGTACCGATAAGGTGAATGGCCTTTCTTATGTCGATCGCAGCACAGGAGACGTACATCATCTGGAACTCCAGGGAGTATTTATCCTGATCGGTCTTATTCCGAATACGGACTGGCTGAATGGCACGGTAGAGCGCAACCAATGTGGTGAGATCATTGTAGACAGCCGCGGAGCGACTAATGTACCGGGAGTATTTGCCGCTGGAGACTGCACAAATTCTCCTTATAAGCAGATTATTATCTCAATGGGGTCCGGTGCGAATGCGGCACTAGGAGCATTTGACTACTTAATACGGAATTGATTTGAAGACGCAAAGCTTAAGAAGCCTTTGCGTCTTTTTTTTACCATGAATTATTTTAAACGTATTAGGTCTCGCATATTTCTTTGGATATCATAGCGTACTCTTAAATATTAAACATCTTCCTGGCATGTCGTGGGGTAAACCCATGCACTCTCTTAAATGCAACGGTAAACTTACTAGGGCTTGCATAACCCAAAAAAGTACTGGTATTTTGAACACTCATCTCATCATTGGACAATAAACGCAGCGCATAGTTCATTTTTTCTTGGCGTATATAATCGGCAATGGTTAAATTATAATATACTTTGAATGCTTGACGCAGATTGGTTGTGCCCAGGCTCGCCGGGGATCAATCCATACCGTTATCTGCCAAATCATGGTTTGTATGGTTACTCCGGCACCGGTTTTTACGGTAAGCCTGGCAGTCGTTCTTCATCAATTTACTATTAAATTAGAAATGATTTTCTGACTTCACTGGGGGTAACATGATAGACTTTCTTAAATGCCATGGAAAACTTGCTGGCACTTTCATAGCCAACGGTTGCAGCAATATTACTGATGCTCAAATCATCAACGGACAGCAGCCGCAGCGCATGCTTTAGTTTTTCCTGCCTAATATATTCGGCAATGGTGATACCATACCAAAGCTTAAAGCTTTGCCGCAGTTTGGTCGCCCCCATTTCGGCAAGGACAATAAGCTGCTCCATGGAAGGCGGATGGAGAATATTCTTATCTAGCTCCTCTTTCACTTTCCAGATATATTTTCTGTTTTGATACGTCAGATGTTTCTGGTTGCGGTTCTTTTTCAAATAGTCTTCCCATAAATTCTGGTATTGCATATTACGCACAATGAGGGATAACAGTTCACCTAGTTTACTTTCATAATACATAAACGGCGGTGGAGCGTCTCCATTGCGGATCGCATATTTCAGCTGTTCAAACACCATGACAACATCGGGAGTATTGTATTGAAATGGCTTCCAGCACACTGCTTCATCCAGATAAAAAGGTGACTCCAGGGGGTGTGATTCTAGATAACGACCAAGATAATCATGAAACACCAGCATGCTAGTGTACCACATCGGCTGCTCGGTTCCATAAATAATCTTGAACGGCTTTCCTTGATTGACCAGTACATGAATGCCTGGTTCTAGCCTGCGGGCTTTTTTACCTTTTCCAACAATGGTGATGTCCCCGCTCGCTACCGACCATAGCCATAAACCCGGCTGTTTCATTTGATATTCCCTGGTCACCGGTTCCAGCAGGGTAAAGTAAGCATCGGTAAAAAACAGACCAGCCGCCGGATGAATATCCACCAGCCAGCTATTGCCATTCAGCGGCGGCAGCCCATAAAGTACGCCATTACCAAAGTCTCTTGTGCTGCAACTCAGCTGCCCAGCCAGTCCAGCATTTCCTGTCAAATGCTCATTTGTATCCACTGTCCGCCTCCCTACTTTCAATCTTCTGCAATTATTCACACGGAATCTTACTGTTATCACTTATGATAGCATGAATTTTGTCTAAACAGAACTAGTCCAAGCTCCATAGCCCTGTCCTAAATTGACATAAGGCTGCACATTTCATTCGCAAAATGTCCGCCTTTGACCCCCGATATGTTGATAACAGTTCTCTATTTATCTCATGACAACCCACTTCTTAAACCTCTCAAACCCGGCATTATCAAACGTTGACGCCACTAAAACTACCTTGCTATAATGTGCCCAGGCTAGTCAGCAAAGATTCGTTAGGATGACTAACTTATTTTTATAAATGATATTGATTCTTCTTATCGGTATCGCTTTCGGAATTATTCACTCTATAATACAATAGCAAAGGATTGATCGTATGAGAAAAAACTCCCGTACCCGAAAAAGCCTGCTCTATGCCTTACTAAGCAGCCTGCTCTGGCACTTGCCTATGACTGCTAATGCAGCAGATGAAGTGGCCTCAGCTCCAGAACAAACTGCTAGAGAGACAGAGACCAGTCAACGTGAATTTATCCTGGAAGGCATCGAAGTGACGGATGACCGACTAAGAAGGGAGGGCTATATCACCAAGCACAGCACGATTGGCACTAAGACCGACACCCCTTTAAGCGAAACTGCCCAATCCATCAGCATCATCACCCGGGAACAACTGGATAATCGCGGGGTTACCAATTTTGCCGAAGCCCTGGGATATACCCCGGGAGTGACGTCTTTATTTCATTCCGGCGAGGGGCAAACCTATGGATTAAACATCCGCGGTTTTAGTTATGACGGTGCTTATAACAATGGTTCCAGCCGCCTAGGAAGCTACTACTCCAGTAATTTTGACATGTACAGCCTGGAGCGGGTAGAAGTGCTGCGAGGTCCCGCCTCAATCCTCTATGGCGCAGGCAGCCCCGGAGGCATCATTAACAATGTCTCTAAGCGACCCACAGCCGAACCGCTGAGAGAGATTCAATTGCAGACCGGGAGCAGTGACAAGTTTAACGGTGCATTGGATCTTGGCGGCCCGGTGACCGAGGATGGCAAACTGCTGTTTCGCCTGACGACCCTGAAATCCAAAGAAGACTTATACACCGATTCCAGCACCATGGAACGTTCCTTTATCGCTCCAGCCCTGACCTGGAAACCCACAGAAAACACCAGCCTGACATTATTGACCTATTTTCATAAGGATAATCTAAAAGGAACGACAGAAGAATCTTACAAAAGAAACTATCTGCCTGGCAGCTCCTTTTACGGCTCCGGTATTTCCAGCAAGACCTATTTTGGTGACCGAGATTTTGACCTCGCCATTCGAAATCAAAGCCAAATCGGCTATATCTTAGAACATAAAATAAGTGATATCTGGTCTATGACCCAAACTGCCAGTCATTTTCATACCTCAATGACCCAGCAGGGAGTAACGGCAGATTCTCTGGATTCCGCTAACCAAAAGATCAGCCGTTCCACTAAGGCAACCGGAAGATACGGCAGTTCCGATTCTATTGACACTAACTTTCAGGCGAAATGGTCCAGCGGTGCTGTCACCCATACCACTTTACTGGGCTTTGACTATCAGGAAGGCGAATACAACTGGCGCTGGGGCGGCGGATCAGCACCAGACTTAAATTTATCTACTAAGAATTACGGACAGGCCATCACCATGCCCGATTATTCTTATATTACTACAGGCAAAACGAAACAAAATGGTTATTACCTGCAGGATCAGCTTAAATTCGGCGAAAGATGGACCGCTGTCCTGGGTGGACGTTACGACCGCTATGATAATATTTTTAGAAACGTCTCTTACGGCACCACTACCATTACCGATCAGAACGCCTTTACCGGGCGCGCCGGAATCGTCTATGACGCCGGTAACGGTGTAATGCCATATATCAGTTATAACGAATCTTTTGAAGGTCAGGGCGGCAGCAGCGACCGGCATGGCAAGGCTTTCAAACCAACAACTGGGCAGCAATATGAGCTTGGCGTTCAGTATGAACCGAAGAAGATGAATGCTCGTTTTACGGCAGCGGTCTTTGACCTGCGCAAGCAAAATGTCCTCACCACTGATCCTGTAGATACCTTTTTTCAAGTTCAAACCGGTGAAGTAGCTTCTAAAGGTTTGGAGCTGGAAGCCAACATGCAGGCATTCAAAGGAGTCAACCTAACTCTAGCCTATACTTTACTGGACAATAAGACCACCAAAGACAGTGATGCTGCCAAAGTGGGGCGTCACACGGAAAACGTCCCCCGACACAGTGCCTCCCTGTGGCTGGACACGGTAAAACCCGGTGACACAGCAGAGGGCTGGAGCTTCGGCGGCGGTCTGCGCTATATCGGTTCCCGCTACAACTACTATAACACTCGAAAATTCGGCGGTTCCGTCTTAACTGATGCTATGGTTCGTTATGATACCAAAGGCTGGCGGTATGCCCTCAATGTCACTAATGTTTTCGATAAGCAATATGTCGTTTCCTCTGCCGACTACTGGGCTTATTATGACTCCGTTGACACGGGACGCAAAGTCACACTGACTGCTACTTATCGCTGGTAGATCCTAAATGAATTTTTAAATTTATATTTGTAGTATATAGATACTATTTCAAATTGAATACTAACCCAAATTGATTTAAAAATGCTCCTTTTCAACAGATTCATTACTATCGAAATAAGCCATAACATGAGATTGATTCTCATGTTATGGCAGGAGCGACTCTTGTCTCAACCTCTGCTAATTAGGCTCTATAGTGATTGACATCTATTAAAGCTTCTTGCTATAATGGTTTTCAACACAAGTTAATTATCACCCAAATCACGGCTTAACTCGTGCTTACGTTTTGCCATTTAGATGTATCGAGAATGATTATTTATATCAATATCATTTTTGTTACCTCTACTAATTTTTTAAAAAATGTAAAGGAGATGAATGAGACGATTCTATCGGCGGCCAAATTATCTTTGTGAATGCCCTCTAGAATTACCAAAATGCCGGATAATTCTACTGCGGCCTACTGATATGCTGCCGATTTCATGGTAAGCAGCTTGGCGCTGCTTTGCTTTTGCAATACATACTTTTGATTGCTAGATCACTCATAAAAACTTATTAATAAGGAGCTAATTTAATTATGGAATTTTTAAATCATTCAATAGAATTATTTCACAAGGGCGGTCCAGTCATGTATCTTTTAGCGATCTGCTCGCTATTCGTGGTGGCAATTGCCGTCGAACGCGTTTTGTACTATAAGAATACCTTTGCTAATATGCAAGTCTTTCATCAGGCATTGCAACCCTTATTAGAAAAACAGCGTTTGAATGATGCCATTCAATTATGTGAGCAGAAGCCGCATACACTCTCACAAGTAACCCTAGCAGGGCTTTTGGCTTCCCAACGAAACGGCCAAGTAGAAAATGCTTTGGAAAGTAGTGCCACATTAGCGGCTGATCGTCTGCGAGAACGCCTGGATGATCTGAGCACAATTGTTACGTTAGCCCCACTGCTTGGATTATTAGGAACTGTTATTGGCATGATCAATTCCTTTAGCGTATTTAACGTACAATCTGGACAGCCTATGGCCATTACAGGCGGTGTCGGGGAGGCATTAGTTGCCACTGCAACAGGTCTTAGTGTCGCGACATTAGCTCTTGTTTCTCACAGCTACTTTTCTCGGAGGGTAAACCGTATGATCAGTGATATTGAACAGACAGCTGCATTAGTTATCAGCTATATGCCATTAAAAAAAGCAGCACGGAGAGAAACACATGAGATTGCGTAGTTTACGAGTAGATAATCAACCACAATTAATGATTATCCCTATGATCGATATCATTTTCTTTTTATTAGTGTTTTTTATGATGAGTACTCTATATATGGTGGAACAGCACACCATTCCAGTAAATCTGCCTCAGGCAGCATCGGTACAGCAGGATAAACCCAGCAGTATAAATATTACAGTCCTGGATAATGGCAGTGTAATGTTTAACCAGGAAGAAATACCGCTAAACTTACTGGCCAAACGAGTCACTCTGGAACTGGGGAAACAACCGGATAATGTTTTTGTCTTAAGAGGCGATAAACAAGTACCATATGGTCAAGTAATCGCTGTTTTGGATGAATTAAAGTTAGCCGGAGCTCACCGAGTATCGGTAGCAGCAGAGAAAGTGAGGTAAATCAGCTATGTCCTATGCATTTCATTGGCGTAAAGCCATGGCTGTATCGTTTTTTCTTCATATGATCCTTTTGGTGACAGCGGGTTTTATCGCTTCTGGATTGACCTCTTCCTTGCCAATACATGAAGAGGTCATTCTGGAGATGGATTTAACAAGCGATCCGGCAGATCGTGCTGGAAATAGTCCCTCTCTGCCGGAAGCCAAACGTTCTCAAGATATGCCAAAACCAATTCCAACAGAAGCTGCACCAGTAGAAAAAATTCAAACAACTACTTCGACTGCCAAATCAGAGGCTGTTGTTACAGCTAGCGATATGACCATGACGGAGGCGGAAGTACCGGGTTCCTCCTCATCATCTGGCGAATCTAGCAGTTCCAGTAGTGCTGCAGCATCTGCTCCAGTAAGTGGGGGCGGCTCTCGCGGCGGTATTGCTGCGCCAGGTATTTTATCTAAAGTAGATCCCTCCTACCCATCAGATGCCAGACAAGCTGGCTTAGAAGGTACTGCAGTATTACGAGTACAGATCCTAGCAAATGGCCGCCCTGGTGAAATCTCCGTCAGCCGCTCTACTGGCTCTTCATCCTTAGATGATGCCGCTGTAACTGCAGTAGCAAAATGGAGGTTCGTACCGGCAAAAGATCGGGATAGCGGTCAGACAGTAGTATGCTATACATCATTGCCAGTATCTTTTCGCTTGAAATAAAGATCATAAGGATCTTTGTTCGAACATAAAAGGCACAGAGCATAGGAAAGAGAGTAATCCTCTTTTCCTATGCTCTGTGCCTTTTCAAATATACTTTAATCTTTCTCTGCCATTTTTATAATCTATATCATATGATACGATAACGGAGGCCCTTATTTTTAGTTAATTTTCTAAATATTCAGCTTAATCTCTGGACTATGCTTTTGTAGAGTGATATAATCAAACCAAGGAGATGATAATATGTTTAATAATTATCCATCAGCTTATTTATTACTATTATCCTCAACAATCTTCTTAGCAATTTATCTTATAGCACCAATTGTCGGATCATGGCATATGTTATGTTCCATTACAATGGATGTCCTTAAATTTTCAGGTACAATTGTCTGTATATTTTTCTTACTTTGTGCAGTAGTTGAAGCGGCCCATAATCTATTCTTAAAGAATCGCCATCATTAAATGGGTACTGTAGTATGGTTATTTATCTTATAAAGCCTCGCTAATTCTTTATTAGAATTCTGCGAGGCTTTTATTTGACTCAACACAAACTATTCACTTGACACCGGTTGCCACATTCCATGTCTTTAACCAAGAAGCTTGTATATCATATAAGCTACACCCTTATCGTCATTTGAGAGAGATACATATTTGCAGATTTTTTTAACATCGTCTTCCGCATTTTCTACTGCCACGCTAAAACCGACTTTTTGCAGCATTGAAATGTCATTATAGTTATCACCAAATGCCATTACATGATCTAACGAAATACCTAAATGTGCCGTTAACGCATCTAATGCATTCCCCTTAGAAGCAGAAGGATGAATCATTTCAAAAATATCTTTGCCTGCTATGGTCATTGACATTCCTGTATACTTACTAAAATACTCCCTCCCCTGGCGCAGCTTATCATTATCCAAAGTGATCGCTGAAATATTACCAAAAACAAAATCTTGCTCTAACACTTCATTAAAATCATTGATAAATACTGCACTATCCAAGGTTAAAAAGACATCAATCCCTTCCTTAAGCTTCTCAGGTGTCATCTTTCTGACATGGTTCATTGCATCTTCATAATCTCGGGTTAAGATCGTATGGGCGTTAGTTGGCATGTATGCAAAGTGATCTGTACATAATGTATAAAAATACTTACGATAATTAAGCCAATCAAGGGCTTCCCTTACGTGATCTTTATCCAAACCAATCGCTTTTATCTGATTCCCATTTTTATCATAAACAAATGCACCATTATTTGATATTACGTGAGGTTGAAGTCCCGCCCGTTGGCATAGCGCCAAAACATTTCCATAATTTCTGCCTGTTGCAATCGCAATTTCCATTCCTTTGCTTTGCGCTGCTTTAAGAGCTGTAACATTTTCTTCAATGACCTCATGATTTGAATCCAGAAATGTGCCATCTAAATCAGATACAATTAGTTTCATACATTATCACCTACACTAGAAATGAGTTAGTAGCACATGTACTTTAGCTCATCATTTTTATTTTCAACAATACCTTCGAATAATAGACCTTTACATTATTATATCGTAATGTATCATACTCCTCAATTACAATAAGATAAACTGTATTCGTACAGTTCTATAAAGAATTAGAGCAGTACAGTTACTATAAAATTAAAGCATCTTTCTCATCAAAGCTGATCATGGGATTCCAAGCAACCTCCCATAAATGACCATCCGGATCGGCGAAGTAACCGCTATACCCACCCCAGAAAACATTCTGGGCTTTTTTTATGATCTTTGCACCTGCTTTTTCCGCTTTAGATAAAACTGCATCAACTTCTTCTACACTTTTGGCATTATGTGCTAACGTAATCCCTGAAAAACCTGTTCCTTCTGCACTGATCGTTACATCTTCTGCAAGTAAATTCAGGGGATATAGGGCTAACCCCACACCGCCTAAATCAAAGAAAACAATATTATTTTGACTCTTATCGGAAGGCTTCCAGCCTAAGCCATCCCGATAAAACTGAAGGGATACCGCTAACTCTTTCACGCCTAAGGTAATTAAGTTTAATTTCGGTCGCACAAGAGCACCTCCGTCACCTTATTTTATAATTTCATTATCTTACACTTTAAACTGCTTGTCTACCAGTCCTCGGACAATCTATCTGTTTTCTGGAAAAGATAAATTTTGAATCGGTATAGCAAATCAAGTACTGCGTATATTAATAACTGTAACTGCAGATTACTAACACCATCTATCATTTCAAGGAGGAAATATGGCAACTGTATTTGGCGATCTCGTTGGTACTTTCATTTCAATATCATTTGGTTGTGGCGTGAATGCATCCTACGCCAATGAAGCTGACTGGGTTTGTACTACTAAAAATTTAGTTTAGGTGATGTAAATTGGGTACTATTGATTACTCCCTGATTTGGAAAACCTTGCTCACGATACTTTACGGCACACTTATTTTACGCATTGCAGGACGTAAATCCCTAGCCCAAATGACCGTAGCACAAACGGTAGTCATGTTAGCAGTGGGTACTGTTCTAATTGAGCCTCTTGTAGGATCTGAACTAATCGATACTTTTGTACTCGTTGCAGTTGCTGTATTTACTTTGATCGCAATTGAATACTCTGAAATCAGATTTCCATTTTTAAAGAAAATATTTACCGGACATCCGGTAGTACTCATTGAAAATGGAGAAATGAAACGGGAAAGGCTCAAGCAAGTTCGAATGACTATTCAACAACTAGAAATGGAACTTCGCCAGGCAAGCATTTCTAAAGTATCAGATGTAAAATGGGGAACGATTGAACCCAATGGACGATTTGGTTTTATACTCAAAGATGAGCTGCAGCCTGTTGACCGATGGGAATTTGAACGATTGCTTGCCCGACTGGCAATCATCGAAAAAGCTATCACAAATCATTCTCACGAAGCTTTTGCTGCTCTTCCTCCAGACTCTATTAAAAATGGAAGCAAAGATTCTCATTCTGAAGAAGATGTCTTTGAAAAATTAGTAGGCAGCAAAGAAAACGCTAGTCACAATGAAAAGTAAGAAAACCAAGAAGATTAAGAGAAGATCGTTAGGCTAAAAAAATGTTACGTTTTAACTTTTCAGAATCAGATAGATTCCATTACTGAGCTTTGTTACATCTCCTTTAACGGTCTTTGCTATCTGAAGTGTTAATTTTTCCTGTTCTTCTTCATCCTTAGCTTCAAGAACGAATGCTTCACCTGCACTTGGTATCTTATGATTTGAGAGAGTAACAGCAGCAATGATTGCTGCTGTCTGCTTTTGTGAGCTTTCATTTCCCATATTTAATCCTCCACTGCTTTTGTTCGTAATACGGTATGACTCTTTTTAACCGATTCTAATAATGGTGTATTCTTGACAACGTCAATCAGTTTCTCAAGATCTCTAACGATAGGTACAAATAATATGATAATTCTCCCCGTTTTATAATCTTTACGAGTGAAATTATATCGCTTAGCCCCAAGCGTCCGAGTCGCTTCAAAAAGAATTGCCTTTCGCTGTCCAAAATTATGAAGTGCAATGGCAGCGTGTTTTTGGCTGGGTTCAATAATAACAGCTACGCCTTCTTCCGCAATCATCTTCTGAGCATTCTGCGTTCCTGCAAGGTTGGTTACGAAGGTACCTTCTACAGAAACATCGCAGCCTTCTACTTTTATATCGGCAAGACGAACAGCTGCAACGTCTCCGACACTTTTCCCCTTGGAAAATCTGCTTATTACCTGATAAACAAGATATCCTGCAAGAACCCCTGCCGTCACTTGATACATGATACCAATATGCAGTGCAGCAACGAGTTCCATTGAAGCAGCCGATGTTAGGGAAACAACCAATGCAAAATAATTTCGGGCTTCAAAAGTCTTGGAGATTCCGTCTATGTACGCGTTTCCACGAGGCGTGTACTCGGTCTCCTCCAAATCTTTCAGGCTCTCTCTTTCCGTTTTTCTAACATCACGGAAATTTTGAACAGCTAATGCAAGAAAAGTGACAGCGGTGTAATTATTCGACTTGATGGCGGGAATGGCAACAGCACCAATGGATGCAGCCACAAATGCCAGCACTACATGAATGAGAACTCCATTGGGATAGGAAGGATATTGTTTATAATCAACTTTTAGTACAAGCAGCCTCGCCATTGTTCCCATTACGATTGCGACAATGATTAACCATAAATCTTCAGTAGATATGATTATCGGTCCACGTCCGTCCATTCTATCGCCTCACTTTTATATTTCATCTGGATATCATCACCAAAACCCCTCTGACATCATCGACCTTTTGAAAAATCAAATGTACAGTACTTATTATTTCTTTGATCCAGCAAAAAAATCCTCAATTTCCTAATTACTAATAAAAAATTGACTTTTCTGCTATCATTGGTTACAATGGATTATGTGACTTAAATGGCTCCGTAGCTCAGCTGGATAGAGCACTTGACTTCGAATCAATAGGTCGGGGGTTCGAATCCCTCCGGGGTCACCATGAAAATCAAGCCTTCGCAAGTTTTGCGAAGGCTTTCTTATAACCAAAGCAGCCTATCACTTCTTATCGATAAGTGATAGGCTGCTTTATGATTTAGAAGATTTTGTTACTCTTTCAATAGCATTCTTCTTATTTACTTTTTACAATTTATAAAACTCTTCAAAGGATGCTGTTACATAGGTATGATCTAAGACTCCACCAAGTTCCCTTATCGAATGCATAGCAAGTATAGGGGTTCCCATATCTACCGATCGTATCGCTAAATGAGTCGATGAGATAGGTCCGATGGTAGATCCGCCAGCCAGATCAGATCGATTCACAAACTTTTGCACAGGTACACCTGCTTGATTGCATATTTCCTCATATACTGCATCAGAATTACTATCTGTGGTGTAGCTTTGCTTAGCACTAATCTTAATGACAGGTCCTTTATTCAATATCGGTCTGTTTACAGGATCATGCTTTTCCCCCATATTAGGATGTACAGCATGAGCAAGGTCTGCAGAAATCACAAACGATTTTGCCAGTGAGCGAAAATATTCTTCTCGTCCCTTGCCCTGAGAAATCAGTATTCTTTCTAAAACAGTCGAAAGAAATGGTGAATCGCCTCCCTGCTTGGTTCTACTTCCTATTTCCTCATTATCAAAAGCAATCAGTACATTTGTTGCTTGTGCTGCCGGTGCTCTTAAGAGTGCCTCCAGGCTTGCATGAACCATCGCTAAGTCATCTAATCTTCCTGAAGAGATAAACTCATTAGCAAGACCAATGATACTGCCCTTTTCGTGCTCATATAGGTATAAATCAAAGTCGATTATACTTATTGCCTCTATCTCCAGCTCTTTTGCAATCTCATTGAGAAGATAATTTCCAGCTTCCAACCTTTCATTTACATGAGCCAAAAGCGGCAGTGTGTCTCTTTGGGGATTAAGTTCAATTCCTTTATTAATCTCTCTGTTCATATGGATTGCAAGGTTCGGAATAATAAGAATGGGTCTGTTTATATTTACAAGCTTAGTTGCCGGATATAAGATATTTTCACTTCTCACTGTAATTCTTCCCGCTACTCCTAAAGGCCGATCCAGCCAGGTGCTTAGGATAGGACCGCCATACACTTCTGTATTGAGTTTAATATAGTTTCCTTCACTAGCTATCTCTGGTGCAGGTTTAATCCTGAATGTCGGTGAATCGGTGTGGGACCCGATAATCTTAAAGCCCCGCTCCTCCAAATTGCCAATTCCCAAAACAAAAGCAGCGATTGCCGAATCATTCTTGGTTACAAAATATTTACCACCTTTTCTAAGATCCCATGTTTCATCTTCCCTAATTTCTATAAAACCGCAATTCTGCAGTCGCCTTTTTACCGTATCAACAGCATGAAAAGCCGTTGGACTTTCATAAATAAAGTCAATAAGCTCCTGAGCAAACTTTAGTTCCTCCATTATTCTTATAAGCCTCCCATTTCATTTTATTGAGTCATCGGTAATCGCTGGACTATATCCCCTGTATTTACCATTTACCATTAAGGCTAAAAATCCTGCAAGCTGATGGTAGTGTTGGCAACAATCTTAGTATTTAGGGTTTGCGAAAAACGAATTCCCTATTATAATGTTAATAGGATTGCTTATCCGATTCATCAGAAAATTACATTTTGATATACTTGTTTTTTAAAAAGACTATTACTCTATTTTGTAGGGGGAATGCTGAATGAATGAGATCATTAACAACATTTTAAACAGAAGAAGCATCAGAGTCTTTAAGGAGGAACAAATTCCCGAATCTGATTTAAACGTAATTTTAGAGGCGGCAACCTTTGCTCCTACAGGTATGAATGCACAATCTTGGCATTTTACTGCAATACATAGTAAAGAAAAATTAGCACAATTCAATACGCTGGTACAAAAAATATTACTAAAGCATCCTGGAGGAGATCCCAGCATGCCTTATATCGATTTCTTAAAGAAAGTGGCTGATGCACCAAACTTTAATTTTTTCTACAATGCTCCTACCCTTGTTATTGCTTCTAACTCCATAAGCTCTGCTTCTGCCTCCCCTCAATCGGATTGCACAGCAGCTTTGCAAAATATATTTTTAGCAGCCCATTCTTTAGGCATTGGCTCTTGCTGGATACATTTATTAGTACTAATTTCTGATTTACCAGAAATTAGAGATCATGTAACTGAATTAGGAGTCCCTCCTGATCATAGGATTTATGGATCTGCAGCCTTAGGCTTCCCCGGAAGAAGTACTCCTAAGCCTGCGCCTAGAAAAGCCGGTACAATTACAATTGTAAAATAAAGTGCATGTAACAAAATGCTGCGTATCCTTTTAAACAGATACGATCAGCGAGACACAAAGCCAAATCTGCACTTTCTGATTTTCACAAAAAATTCCTAGGAGATCCATGCTCTCCTAGGAATACTTTTTTTATGTAAAAAAAAGATTATGCCACGATTAGTTTATCCTCTTTCATAATGTGTTCCACAAGCCAAAGGCATACAAAATCTAAAATACTTAGTAAATACTCATTATGCCCATTATCAATCTTATTAAGGTCGATATTTTCCATTTTATCTAAGAAGTCAGTGTGCGCAACCTTATGAGAAAGAAATTTTTTATAGCCAATACTTTTCATATACTCTTCTTCATCTTTGAAGTGATCTACGGTATAGCTTTTTAACTCATCAATGATCTCCATAATGTGATCAAATTTGTCCAAAATCATTTCATTTTTTAACAGCTCATAGATTCGATTTGCTATTTGGAATAGTTCTTTATGCTGTTCATCGATAGCTTCTACTCCCAGTCTGTATTTTTCTTCCCATTTTACCATAACTGTAACGGCCCCCCTTTACACCTTAATCATTTTACGTTAAGACATTATTCTTTCTTTTTAGCGATTTTCCTCTATTCTCCAACAAATATATTACTCTTTTTTAGTTTTTTTATCTATTGTCTTGTGTAAACTTCCTTGGATTATGCATAGAATAACATATAGTGTAAATACTTTATGGAGAGTATCCACTATCAGATTGGAGGACACAATATGATACTACAATCAAATTTTAGAAATTTGGTAGTCGGAGTAGAGGAAAAAGTGCCCTTAATCAATGGCAGCAGCGTTACTTATATTAATTTTGATAATGCTGCAACCACTCCCCCCCTGCATGCAGTCATGGACGAAATAATTAATTTTGCCCCCTGGTATTCCTCGATTCACCGCGGCACAGGTTATAAATCCCTGCTCTCATCTGATATCTATGAAGAGGGAAGAGACGTGATTAAAAGCTTCGTGAATGCAGATCCTCAGAAAGATGTTGTTATTTATACGAAAAATACCACTGAGTCTATTAACTTGCTGTCGTATGTTCTAGCAGAAAAAGATAATACACAGGTCATCCTCGCCTCCGATATGGAGCACTTAGCGAATGATCTGCCTTGGAGAGATAAATTCACTATCGATTATGTAACGATCGATAAAAAGGGCATGTTTTCTTTAGAAGATTTAGAAATGAAATTAAAGCTTTATAAAGGAAAGGTAAAAACAGTCGCTGTTGCTGGAGCCTCTAATGTAACTGGTTATAAAAATCCAATTCATAAAATTGCCAGATTAGCTCATCATTATGGTGCAAAAATTCTTGTAGATGGGGCACAATTGGCACCTCATGCCCCTATTGACATGAAAGATCATGCTTCTCCGGAACACATTGACTATCTCGTATTTTCTGCCCATAAAATGTATGCTCCCTTTGGAATTGGAGTTCTTATTGGCCCCCAGGAAACCTTCGAAAGACAAGAGCCTTTTTGTAAAGGCGGCGGTGCAGTAGAATTAGTTTCACACCAATTTATCGAATGGTCTCTTTCCCCTCATAAAGAGGAAGCAGGCACGCCTAATGTTATGGGTGTGGTAGCATTAACGGCAGCCATTAGAACCTTAATGTCGATTGGCATGAATGTCATTGATCAATATGAGCAGGAACTCATCCATTATACTATTCATAAATTATCATCCATTCCTGATCTAAAATTATATTGCTGCGCTGAAAAAAATGAAGATCGATTGGGCATCATTTCCTTTGCGCTTCCAGGTATCCATCATGAATTGTTAGCAAAAATACTTTCCTATGAAGGCGGTATCGCTGTAAGAAACGGTCTCTTCTGTGCTCATCCCTATGTTGAAAAGCTTTTAGGTCTAACTC